>JAFDCZ010000353.1 GCA_019312665.1 Deltaproteobacteria bacterium
TCGTTGGCTGGCTGGTGCTTCCAGCGGTGGGGTACGGCTTGTCCCGGCGGTCGGAAGAGGCGTTTCTACCGGTACTCTGCACCCTCGGGGCGCTCGCTTTTACGACCGTTGGAATTCTCACCGGCTGGGGCTACGACATCACGCGATACCCCTTGCTCGGTGTGACCTGCTTCTGGTTGGTCGGCCTGGCTTCGATCGACGCGGGCGTGCGTCGTCTGCTCGATCGCAGGGCCGAACGCGGAAAGCCGGCTCCCGCCTACCTGGTTGCAGCGCCCCTGGCGATGATGCTGCTCGGCTGCCTCGTCGTCATCCCTCGAACCGAGATGTGGGTGTACGTCAGTCAGAATCTCGCGGCGACGCATCCCGTAGCCAGGCTGCAGGGCCCGCCTGGTTCGAACCGGGTCAGCCTTGCTTTCTGCCCCCGGATGCATGCTGACGCGATCGTCGCGTCCCCGGATCCCTGGAGCATCCTCTACTGGTGTGGCAATGCCGGCTATTTGATTCCACGCGACCTCTCCGATCTTCACTGGCTCCACGCCTACCTCGACGAGATGAAGCCCGGCTACCTCATCACGGAACTGGCCAGCGAGCAGGCCGTCTTCGACCGGTCACCACGCCTCGTCTCCGTTGCCAAGTTCGCGAACATTCGATTGTACGAAGTCCCGGGCGCCGGAAGCGACGTCTGGCCGTGGCACTCCCCCGGGCCACTCGCCGACCTCGGACCTCCGCGTGTCAACGTCCGTGGCGTGCAGAACCAACCACCACGATGAAGGCCTTCTCTTGGAGCCGCTCCACCGGGTGGGTGGTTCCAGGGAACTCGAAACAACTCAGGGCGTAGCAGGGAGCGCATCGCAGGAAGGTTCGACCAGATAGCCAAGTGCCCGAAGGTTCTGACACTCGTCCCGGGTCAGATCCTGTCGCTTCTCCGGACGCGAGGCCCCCAACCGTGTCCGCAGCTCACGAAAGGTGTTCCGCAGCGAGGCTCGCCGCTCCGGCGAAATCTCGTGGCCCTGGTCACCACCAAGCCAGCTGAACTCCTCGACTTCCCCATCACTCCGCCGTGTCACGACGTACCGGATTCCATCGGTGAGCAGAGCCTGGCGGCGTGCCGAGCCGACCGTCAGGTTGGAAAGCCAGAGCGTTCGAGGCGCTTCCCGCGCACTTCCATCCAGCAGGTCCTCACCCGAGAGCTGATCGGGAGGCTCGATGCCGAGCGCAGCGAGCGCCGTCGGAAACACGTCGAGGGGCGAACTGAGACGTTGCAACTCACCCGCGGCGCCGCCCGGAATCCTCAGGAACAGCGGGACGGCCGTTTCGGAAGCCGCCAGGTACTCACCGTGAGCGAACCAGCGGTCGCCCTCACCGAGGCTCTCGCCGTGATCCGCGGTAAAGATCACGACCGAACCGTCCAACAGGCCGCGGCGATCGATCCCCTCGAGGAGTCGCCCGATCTGCTCGTCCATGAATCGGATCTCGGCGTGATAGGCGGCGCGGTAGGAGACCGTGTCGCGGCGATCTCCGAGAGCCTGGTAGCGGGGTAGCGAATCCAACCCCCGGTCGTCCGTAGAGGTGGGCAGCAGCCGATCTTCCACGCCCGGCGGCGGAGGCCCTGCGGGTGCCTCCCACTCCGCTGGTGCGGTGTACGGACCATGCGGATCCTGGTAATGCACCCAGAGAAACATCGGCCCGCTTCCTCGACCCGACATCAGATCGAGCAGCCGAAGCGCAGAGGCGGTGGTCGCATCGGCGCTTCGCTCCGGAAGCCCCCTCACCTGCTCACGCGATCGCATGGCAGCATCGTAGTAGTCGAAGCCGCGGTCGAGCCTCGTCTTCTTCCGCAAGACGTAGTTGCTGACCACTGCGGCGCTGCGCCAGCCGCGTTGCCCGAGCCAGCTGGCCAGGGTCGGAATTTCGCCGGGCAGTACGGCGGTGTTGCTCTGAACCCCGAGTTGGTCCGGATAGCGTCCGGTAAGCATGGCGCTCACCGAGGGAAGCGTGAAAGGCGCCGGGGCGAAGGCGTTCCGGAATACCAGGCTCTCGCTCGCGAGTGAATCGAGGTGGGGTGTCAGCCCGAGTTCATTGCCGTACGAACCCAGGCGATCTGCACGAAGGGTATCGACGCTGATCAGGATGAGACCTTCCGGCGACGACCCGGAGCAGGCCGTCATGAGGAGAAGAACCCCGAGCGCCACGGGGTGCGTCGCTCGTCGAATGCGATGGACGAGCCCGACGCCTTGCTGATCCCCTGCCATGCGAACTTCCGCCCTCCGACGCGCCAACCAGCCCGATCGTGCATGAACGTACAGTGGATTCATCTACCGGCCCTTCTCGGTGCCGAGATTCGCCAACGCCGGCGGGGCGTTCCAGGGACGGCTCTCCGGGGCGGCGTCGCGTACACGAAGCAGGTGGAGCGTCGGCACCCGCGCCACCTCTTCCAGGCGCGGCGAAGAAAGGACGACG
>JAFDCZ010000354.1 GCA_019312665.1 Deltaproteobacteria bacterium
CAATTCGTGCGCACGGGTTCGCTTGCGAGGCTCAAGTAGAACGTCGTCGGCTGTCCCTTCTTCTCCGATCCGTATTTCGGGTTGGCCTTGATGTAGAGCCCGAGTAGCTCGCCCGCGGTGATGGCGAGATTCTTGCCCATCGTGACGGCACCCCATCCGCCGATCGAGTGAACGCGAAGCGAGATGCCGCCGCTCGGGATGAGGTTCGGGTTCGGGCCGCGCTCGAGGGCCAACCCGCTGACGCTCGGGTAGGCGGCCTCGATCCGTTGCTGCCAGATTTCGAGTTTGGGCAGTTCGGTGCCTTGGCGAATGAAGTCGATTCCGAGATAGAACTGGCGACGCCCGGCCCCATCCTTCTGCATGTTATGCACCGCGGCAATCAGGTCGGATGGTTGCAGGTCGCGGCTCCCCATCCCGAAACAGCCGGAGTAGAACTCGGGAATTTGTTCGGGCGCACAGGGGGTGAGCCCCTCGTGCGGAACGCCGGCCGGCGCGCGATGGTTCTCCATGCCCTTGGCCATCGCGGCACGAATCTCGCGGAGGAGCGGAGGGTCGACGGCCAGGGGCTGGTCGAGACGCTCGAGAACGCAGGCCGCCTTCTTGC
The DNA here is from genome assembly GCA_019312665.1 of Deltaproteobacteria bacterium. GTDB lineage: Bacteria > Myxococcota_A > UBA9160 > UBA9160 > UBA6930. The sequence goes on from JAFDCZ010000354.1 coordinate 605, forward strand.
CGCGCAGCATCTTCGTGATCAGATCGCTCGGAAAGGGCCGGAACATGGTTACGTTCAGTACGCCGACCTTGATGCCGTTCGTCTCGCGCAGGTGGTCGACAACCGCTTCGGCGTTGGCGACCAGGGAGCCCTGGCCGATGATGACGAACTCGGCGTCTTCGAGACGATAGCCGGCTGCGCGCGCGTAGTGTCTGCCTGTGAGCGAGGCGTATTCGGCGAATGCGAGGTCGGACAGGCTCGCGATGTGGTCGAAGTAGAACGGTCGCTGGGCTGCAACGCCCTGCGCATAGCTATCCTGGTTCTGCACCACGCCGAGCATGGCGGGATAGTCGTAGTCGAAGAGTTCCGGAATCCGGCGGCGGGTCTCGCCAAAAACCATCCGCTGTGCCGGGGTCGGTGACTCGACGAAATCAGAGGGGTCGCCGAGGAACGTCTTGATTAGCTCGCGCTCGGGCCGCCGGAAGGTCTCGATGGTGTGGCTCGTCAGGAAGCCGTCCTGGGCGCAGATTCCCGGGTTCAGTGAAAGTTCGGCAATGCGGTGCGAGATCAAATTGAGGTCGGCGACCTCCTGCACGTTCTTGGCGAAGAGTTGAAAGAAGCCGGTGTCATCGACAGCATGATAGTCGTCGTGCCCGGCGTGGACATTGAGCGCGTGTTTCGTGATCGCGCGACAAGCGATGTTCAACACGTAGGTCAATCGCTTGCCCACCGCGGCGTACAGCGACTCGTGCATGTAGGCGATGCCCTGGCCACTCGAAAAGTTGGTGGAACGAAGCCCCGTCATGCTCAACCCGGCCATCACGCCGGCGGCGGCATGCTCGCCCTCGGGCTCGAAGAAGATCAAGCTGCGGCCATTCACGTTGGTTCGCCCCTCGACGACCGCGGTGGCCCAGCCTTCTCCCATCTGGGTGGACGGGGTGATGGGGTAGGCGCCAGCCGCCTCACTGGCCGCAGTCTCTACGCCGACGATGGCGCCACTGCCATCGTCGGCGTCGAGGATCCCCGGGTATTGGGGGTCGCTGGATGTGCGCTGCTCACTCATTGGAGCCTCTCCGTGAACTGCGCGTCCTCGACCCAGACGATCGCGCCGGTCGGACAACGTTTCGTCGCATCGGGGGTCTCGGGGCTGTGCTTCGTGTCGTCGGGATGGCGTACGTAGTCGATGACGGCCAGCCCATACACAATGTCGATCAGTCCCTCGCGAGCGTCTAGGGCACATTTGCCGCAACCGTTGCACGCGACGCGGCAGAGAGCCTCGGCCTCTTCACCTTCGAGTTCGCTCCTGCACTGAACGAGAAGCTGCTGATCGAGGGGCATGATGACGAAGAGGTCCTTCGGGCAGGCGTCGACGCAATCCCCGCAAGCCGTGCAGCCCGCTGGATTGACCACCGGGAGCCGCGGAGTGTTCATGTGGATCGCATCGAAATCACAGGCTACTTCGCAGTCCGCCAGGCCGAGGCATCCCCAGGTGCAAGCCTTTCCGCCTCCCGCCACCGAGGCCGCGGCCTGGCAGCTCTCGAAGCCGCGATATTCGGCGTCCTGGTCCGCGACGTCACGGCCTCCGGCGCAAAGTAGGCGAGCCACCCTCTTGTTGGCCTCGCCGGCCGCGACGCCGAGGAGTCGCGCGACATCGTCCGTGTCCGCTGGGCCCATGACCGTGCAATTTGCGGGCTGTTGTTCGCCAGCGACGAGAGCCTCGGCGAAGGCCCGACAGCCCGGTTTGCCGCAGGCTCCGCAGTTGTTGCCCGGAAGCAGCTCCAGCGCCGCATCGATTCGGGGGTCCTCGAAGACATGAAAGCGACTGTGGGCGAAGGCGATCAAGGCGCCGAAGAACACGCACACGCCCGACAGGA
>JAFDCZ010000355.1 GCA_019312665.1 Deltaproteobacteria bacterium
TGATCTCTCGCGGTCCGGGATGAGCTTGTGCACGGAGGCCGATCTGCCGCTTGGCGAGCAGGTCCGCATCGAGTTGGATGGCAACTCCACCATGGTCTGGCGCTGCTCGGTCGTGCACCGTCGGCCGGCGTCACGAAGCCTGATGGGCATCGCAACCGGAAGCGTTGGCCTGGAGCTTCGCGAGCTCTCGCCGACCTTGGAGCTTCTGCTCCGGGACTGAGCTGGAGAATAGCGGGGACGTTCTGCGCGCTAGCATCGCGCAATGTCGGGCCCCTACGCGAAGCTGCTCTCGCCCGGCCGCATCGGGCGTCTCGAGCTTCGCAACCGCATCCTGATGACGCCGATGGGCACGAACCAGGAGCGCGAGGACGGGCGGCTCGGCGAAGGGATCCTTCGCTACTACGAGGAGCGGGCCCGTGGTGGGGTGGGCTGTGTGATCGCCGGCGTGGCCGCGATCACCTGGCCCGAGGGCGCCTGCAATCCCAACCAGGCGGCGATCTCCGACGATCGATTCCTTCCCGATTGGGAAGAGCTGGCTCGGCGTGTTCACGCCCACGGCGCCAAGCTCGCTGTGCAGCTGCAACATGCCAGCAAGGTGGCGCAAGAGGATGTGAAGGCCGGGCGCCCGATGTGGGTGCCTTCGATCCCCGAGCCGAAGATGGGTGACTTGATCGCCGACCTCTCACCCGCCGAAATCGGCAAGGTCACGTCGGCCTACGCGAGCCCCACTTCGAGTGTGGCTTACCGCGAGATGACGGCCGAAGACATCGCCTATCTGGTGGGCCGTTTTGCCGAGGCAGCCGAACGGGCCCAGCGTGCGGGGGCCGATGCGGTGGAGCTGCACGCAGGGCATGGCTACATGCTTTCCGCCTTTCTTTCTCCCGCATCGAATCGCCGCAGCGATGGGTACGGCGGGGCCATCGAGAACCGGGCGCGCTTCCTGGTCGAGGCTCTTCGGGCGGTACGAGAACAGGTCGGGCCCGAACTGGCGGTCTGGTGCCGGATCGATGGGTGCGAGTTCCACACGGAAGGCGGAATCAGCCTTTCCGATGCCCAACGCACGGCGGAGCTGGCGGAGGAAGCGGGCGCCGACGCGATCCATGTGAGCGCGTATGCGGATCCGACCTCTTCGGCCGCGTTCACCGATGCGCCACTCGTGCACCAGCCCAGCGGATACCTCGCCATGGCCGAGGCGATCAAGAAGCGGGTTGGCATTCCCGTGATCGCGGTGGGGCGCATCACTCCGGATGCCGGGGAGGAGGCGCTTCGCGCAGGCCGAATGGACTTCGTGGCCATGGGTCGCGCGCTGCTCGCGGATCCCGAGCTTCCGAACAAGCTCGCGGCAGGCGCCACGGAGACGATTCGCCCCTGCGTCTACGCCTATCAATGCGTAGGCAACGTGTTCCTGCGCGAGGCTTCCCGCTGCATGATCAACCCGGAGCTGGGGAGGGAGGAGGAGCTGTCGATCCGCCCGGCAGCTTCAGTGCGACGCATCGCTGTGGTGGGCGGTGGGCCGATCGGGCTCGATTTTGCCCGTCGCGCTGCTTTGCGTGGCCACGAGGTGCACCTCTTCGAGCGATCCTCGGAACTTGGTGGGCGTGGCCGGCTGGCTGCGCATCTTTCGGAAGAGACGGCGGAATGGCTTCGCTGGCTCGCGAATGCAACCCGGGCCGCCGGTGTTCGGATCGAGACCGGGCGCGAGCTCACGCCGGAAGAGCTGCGTTCCCTCGGGCCGGACGAGCTGATCGTGGCGACCGGCGCCGACCGGGAGATCGAGCTGGCGCGTGGCGTGGATGCGCCCGAGGTGTGGCCCGCCGAATCTCTGGAAGAGGTTCTAGGCAGGCCAGCTAAGAGGATCGCGGTGCTAGGCGAAGACATCATTGCGGTGAAGGCGGCGGAAGCCCTGGTGGGCGCCGGCCACTCGGTGGTGCTTCTGGGAAATGCGCCGGAACGGGCCTGGGCACCGCAAGTCGGGCTGCCGCGGAGGTGGCGGGCCTTGCATGCGTTGCGCGAGGCGAGTGCTGAGCTCTTCCTCGACGCAGGTGCCATTCATGCGGAGCAGGGCGCCGTCCATTTCACTCCCGCTTCGGGCGCACCGGAGCAGCGGAGCGTCGAGGGGATCCTCGTTGCGAATGGACTCGTCGCCTCGGACGAGATCGCAAAGGGCTTCGAGGCCGCGGGCTTCAACGCGCGGCGGCTCGGCGATTGCCAGGGCCCCATCTATCTCCAACGCGGGCTTCTCGAAGCCGCGCGATTGGCACAGGCTCTCTAGCGAAGGAGGTTCCATGTCCGCCGAGACCGCATCCCCGGAACAACCAGTCGGCCGCGATTGGCGCTTGACCATGAGCATGGGGTTGACCCTCGTCTGGCTCGCGATGGGCGTGCTCTACATCTCGGGCGTCGTGGGTTGGCCGACCTTCGTCCAACAGCAGGCTCCCGAAATGGGCAGCTTCCT
>JAFDCZ010000200.1 GCA_019312665.1 Deltaproteobacteria bacterium
GAACCGCTGGAGGCCGGAGCGAAAGAAGCCGGCCGGGGCGCGATCGCTGTAGCGTGCGATGTTCGAGACGCGTCGAGTTGTGAGGCTGCCGTAGCGCAAACCGTCGAGGCTTTTGGCGGATTGGATGCGATCGTCTATGCGACGGGCGTGGCAAGGCCACTTCTACTTGCGGACGCCGATGCGACAGCCTGGGCCCGGAGCGTCGAGACGAACCTGATCGGCGCATCGCTCCTTACGAGGGCGGCCATTCCTCATCTTTCCGCGGCTCATGGGCGCGCGCTCTATCTGTCATCGATTTCCGTGGATGATGCGATTCCCCGCCGCGGCATGGCACTCTACGTCGTGACCAAGACCGCTCTCAACCGGCTCGTCGAGGCCTGGCAGGGTGAACATCCGGAGGTCTCGTTCACGCGATTACAGGTCGGCGATACCCATGGCACCGAGTTCGGGAAGGGATGGAACCCCGACGAAACGGCTCACGTTCGCGATTGGGTCGAAAAGGGGCTGCTCTTTGGCCGCTCGATGGAGCCTGAGGATGTGGCCGAACAGATCGTCTGGGCACTCGCCACGCGAGAGGCCATCCCGGTGTTGACCATCCAGCCTCGCCGCGCGCTGGAGTAGACTGAAGAAAGGCGGAACCCACCATGCAGATGAACGACATGATCCTCGTGAGCGTCGATGACCACGTTTGCGAACCCCCTGAAATGTGGGACCAGCACCTGACTGGCTCCTGGAAGGAACGTGCGCCGCGCCTCGTCCACAAGAGCGACGGTTCCGATGTCTGGGTCTTCGAAGGCCAGCAGATTCCCAACGTGGGCCTCAACGCCGTCGCCGGTCGGCCTCCGGACGAGTACGGCATGGAGCCGACGGCTCTCGAACAGCTGCGAGCTGGTTGCTACGACCTCGGCGCCCGTCTTGGCGACATGAACGCGAACGGCGTATTGGGCTCGCTCTGCTTTCCCTCGGTCCCGGGCTTCACCGGCGAGCTCTTCGCCAAACAAGAGGATCGTGAGCTGGCCCGGGTAATGGCCCAGGCGTACAACGATTGGCATATCGACGAGTGGTGCGGTGGTGCACCGGGCCGGTTCATTCCGCTGGCCATTCCCCTGCTCTGGGATCCGAAGATCACCGCAGAGGAGATCCGGCGTGTCGCCAAGAAGGGTTGTTTCGCCATTACGTTTCCGGACAATCCGAAAGGCCTCGGCTACCCGAGCCTGCATGATGAGTACTGGGAGCCGATCTGGCAGGCCGCTTCGGATACGGGCACGGTGCTCTGCATCCACATCGGGTCCGGCACCGGCATGAACCTCCAGGATCCACGCGCCGCGGTGGAAATCATGATCACCGGTACGCCGATCACGCTATTCGGCTGCGCCACCGAGCTGGTCTATTCCCAGTTCCTGCGTCGCTACCCGGACCTGCGGATCGCACTCTCCGAAGGCGGGATTGGCTGGGTCCCGTACTTCCTGGAGCGTGCCGACTACGTTCACGAGCATCACCACCGATGGACCTTGAACGATCTCGGTGGCAAGAAGCCCTCGGACATCTTTCGCGAGCACATCATCACCTGCTTCATCGATTACGAGGTCGGCGTCCGGAATCGCGATCTGATCGGGATCGACAACATCACCTGGGAATGCGACTACCCGCACTCGGACTCCACCTGGCCCAATTCACCCGAGGTCCTCTGGAAGAGTCTGGAAGGCCTTCCCGACGCGGACATCGACAAGATCACCTACCAGAACACCATGAAGCATTTCCGCTACGAACCCTTCGACCACATTCCGAAAGCGGAGGCCAACGTCGGCGCGCTGCGTGCCAAGGCAACCGAAGTGGATGTGTCCCAGCGTTCCGTTCAAGGTGGGAAGGCGCCTTCGGACTACGCGAGTGGCTACTGCACGATCGGTGACATCATGCAGCAGATGGCGACCGCGTTTGCAGTGCCCTTCGACAATCAGGGCGAGGGCGACTAGCTCGCGTCGTCGACCTCTTCCCAGACATTGCGCGAAGCAGGCGAGCCGAAGAGCCGTGCAGCCGGACTCTGCTTGTCGATGTGGCCGATCAAGCCCGAGTAGACCCCGAAGCCGCATAGCTCCTGGAGGCGCGGCTCGAAGCTCGATACGAGCTCTGTCTCGAGGCCGAGCTGCTGGTTCTCCTGCTGGCGGATCCATCCACCGCAGTAGTTCATCGCGATTCCCACGCGACGTTTCTCGGTGGTGTTGGCGCCGCCGCCGTGCCAGAAGCTGCCATGCCAGACGAGCACGCTGCCCTTGCCCATTTCCGCTGGGATCGATTCGAAACTCGCACCGTACTCCGGTGCGTGGTCGGCCAGATGGGTGCCCGGCATGATGCGCGTGGCACCGTTCGCTTCCGTGAAATCGGTCAGCGCCCACATCGTGTTGCAAACCGTCGCCGGATGCGGCCGCGGGATCGGATGCAGCGCGTCATCGGCATGGATGGGTTGGGGACGTTCTCCCGGACCGATGGCGATCGAGGACAATGACGAGATCAGACAGCCCGGGTCCAGCACGCCCTCGACGATCGGAAGAACGGAAGGATGTACCGGGACCCGCTGCCAGACCGGGCCGTGCGCCAGCAGGTTGTAGACCCGCAGGGTTTGCTCGCCTTCGAACCGGTTCGTTGCCGGGATCGTTCCGAGTTCCTTCTCGATCCGTTCCAGGTCGGCGAGCAGCTCATCGATCAGGGCCGGCTCGATGGCGTTTTCGACGACGGTGTATCCGTCCGTCTTGATCCTCTCGAGATGGCTTGCGAGTTCGGCAGGCTGCATGCGCGGACGCTAGCGTAGAATCCCGAACGTGCTGCGCCGCGGGCCGGGCTCGGGAGCGCCTACTCCTCGACAAATTGCTGTTTGGCCTCGCCGGTGAGCACGTTCTTCAGCACCTTGCCGACCGCATTGCGCGGCAGCCTTTCGTTTCGGATTTCCCATCGACTCGGGATCTTGAAGGTCGCCAGGGTTTCGCCGCACCAGCGAGCAAGCGCTTCCGTGTCGATCGCCGCGCCCGGTACGGGTACGAGAATGGCCTTCACCTCCTGACCTAGCTCCGCGTGATCGACACCGACCACGGCCACTTCAGCGACATCGGGATGGCTGTCGAGGCGGTTCTCGATCTCAACCGGGTAGACGTTCTCGCCCGCACGAAGAATCAGATCTCGTGCCCGGGAGTTGATGTAGAGGCGTCCGTCTTCGAACCGACCGATGTCGCCGCTGGCGAGCCAGCGGCCCGGCAGGAGTGTCTTGGCGGTCGCTTCCGGATTCCGCCAGTACTCGAGGATCGTGTAGGCGCTACGCACGAAGATCTCGCCTTCCTGCGGCTCCGGAAGAACATTCCCGGCGGCGTCGCGAATCTCGACCTGCATGGTGATGGTCGGCCGGCCGACCGAGGTGGGGTGCGCTTCGAACTCCTCTCCGGTGATCTGGGAGACGACGCCGACGGCCTCGCTCGAGCCGTAGCCGATGCCGAGGTTGTCCGATGCAGAAGGGAAGGCTGTGCGCGCTTTGGCCTGCACGTTTTCACTGGCGGGCGCACCGCCGAAGCCGGTGTTGCGCATCGTGCTCAAGTCTCGCGTCTCGATGTCGGGGTGTTCGACCACGCGATGCAGCATCGATCCGAACGGCGTCCACTGCGTGACCTTCTCTTCCTCGATCAGCCGCAAGACGTCGCCGGCATCGAAGCGCCCTTGGCGGAAGATCAGCTTGCCGCCCGTCAGCATGTTCATCGCACCCAACGCGTAGAGCCCCGACATGTGGAAGAGCGGCGCGGTGGCCAGGGCGCAATGCTGAGGAGCATCCGGGCCCGGCAAGACGCCCGAGGCCACGGCCATGATGGCGCCGCGCGCAATCTGCTGGCTGGTGAAGCCGACGATTCCCCGGTGGGATGCGACGGCACCCTTGGGCCGGCCCGTCGTCCCGCTGGTGAAAAGGATCACCGCCGGATCATCCTCCGCGATCGGAAAATCTGGCAACGCTGCATCGGGGGCATGTCGCTCGAGTTCAGCGAACTCGGACTCGATTTCGAGGATGGGTGTTCCGAGATCGCTTCCCGCAATGCGCTCGACCCTGCGCCGGTCGGCGATCAACAGTTTGGGTTCGCTGAGCTCCACCCCGAATCGGATCTCGTCCGCCGTCCACCAGCCATTCAGGGCGGAGACGATGCCACCGAGGCTGACCGTGGCCCAGAAGGCAATCAACCACTCGGGTGAGTTGGCGGCGAGGATGGCGACCCGGTCGCCCTTGCCAATGCCATGACGCTCTTGAAGCGCCACCGCGGTACTGCCGACCAGCTCGCGAAGCTCTTCGAAGCGGATCCGCCGATCTCCAAGGACCAGATGCTCCTTGCCATCGTGTCGCTCGGAGCCTTGTAGCATTTCGCGAAGCGAGCGAGCGCGATTCTTGAACACGGGGAGCTTTTCGCCGAGCACTTCCTCGACGACGATCTCGAAATAGCCCCCCAGCCCGGTGAGCTGGGCCTGGACTTCTTCAACGGACGGCATCTCCCGATTCTATCCCAGGAGAGGCGCCAGTCAGCCAGCCTCCCCTTGCTCTTTGGCCACCGCTGCGATCGTTTGCTCGACGATGCCGAGGAGGGCGGCGGCCCGGGGATAGCCCGCGTAGTTGGCGACCATCAACAGGGTTTCACGAAGCTGGTCGGGGGTGAGCTCGCCGCGCTTGAGGGCCGCCTTGGCCTGAAAGCCGAAGGTCATGGGTTCGCCCTTTTCGGCAATGATGCCCATGATGAGAAGGCGCCGATCCCGGATCGAAAGCTCTTCCCGGGTCCAGATTTCCGCGAACAGCTGCTCCAGCATCGTATCGGCAAAGGCGTTGCCCGGCGGGGGAGCGACCACATCGCCGGCATACACCTCCTTCAACATCTCCTCGCCGCGCTGGCGTCGCTCTGAATCACTCATGGGCTCATTCCTCAGATGGGGTCTGCTTCAGCATGTCGCGTTTACATTGCACTCGCAAGGTAAACGTTCTAACTTGCGGGCGTGGTCGACTTCAATCCCTTCGACTACGCCTTCCACGAAGACCCCTACCCAGTGTACGCGGCCTTGCGTCGAGAGGCGCCGGTCTACCACAACCCTTCGCTCGGCTTCTGGGCTTTCGCCCGTCACGCGGATGTCCTGGCGGCCTTCAAGGACTGGCAGACGTACTCCAACAAGGGCGGCGTTTCCCTCGAGCAGGGAGCGAATGAGGCGGGCGATACGACGGCCTTCCTGTCGATGCTCGGCATGGATCCCCCGCGACACGATGGGCTGCGCTCCCTGGTTTCCCGAGGCTTCACGCCGCGGCGAGTCAACGCATTGGAGCCGCGGATCCGCGAGCTGGCGATCCACTACATCGAGCGGTTCAGGGATCGCGGCGAATGCGATTTCGTCGCGGAGTTCGCCGGCAAGCTCCCGATGGATGTCGTGAGCGAGATGGTGGGTGTTCCCGAGGCTGATCGCGACATGCTACGGAGCTGGGCCGATCAAGTGCTGCACCGTGAGGAAGGCGTGATGGGTTTGCCCGAAGCGGCCACTCAGGCGGCGGCGAAGCTCTACGCCTACTACGTCGATCTGGTGAAGGAGCGCAAGCAAAAGCCAGGCGAGGATCTCGTCTCCGCGTTGCTCGATACCGAGCTCGAGGGGAAACGGCTTGGCGATACGGATGTGATCGGCTTTCTCTTCCTGATGATCGTGGCTGGCAATGAGACCACCACCAAGCTTCTGGCGAACGCGCTCTACTGGGCGGATCGCAATCCGGACGAGCGCGAGAAGGTGCGGCGGGATGAGTCTGCCATTCCCCGCTGGGTCGAGGAGACGCTTCGCTACGACAACTCGACCCAGCTGTTGGCCCGCACCATCACCCGAGATCACGAGGTCGGCGGCCATCTCTTGCGCGAAGGGGAGAAGGCCCTGCTCCTGGTCGGCTCCGCCAATCGGGACGAAGAGGTCTGGGAGCGCGCGGACGTCTACGACATCGACCGGGATACCAGTGCGAGTCTGTCGTTTGGCCGCGGCACGCATTTCTGTCTGGGCGCGTCGCTGGCCCGGCTCGAGGCGCGGATTTCTCTCGAGGAGCTCCAGCGTCGCGTCCCGGAAATCCATGTACGCCATGAAGGCCTCGTGCGCGTCCACTCCACGAATGTGCGAGGCTTTGCTGCGCTCCCCATCGAGTTCGCTACGGGTGGTGAGCGGGCATCAACGCCGAACTAGAGGGAAACCCATGTCCTACGCAGCGGGCCGCACCATCCACGACGCGGATGCACACATCATGGAGACCCCGGAGTGGTTGTTCCCGCACGCCACCGATGCCGTGCGCGCGAAAATGAAACCCCTCTTCATCGCCTCTACCAAGCCCGGCGAAGAGCAGATGATCGAGAAGCTCCGGCGCGAGCACGGAGATCCCGTCTACCGCGCGCAAGACGAAGAACGGATCCTGTTGCGCAAGAACTGGAGCGCGACCGGTTCGTTCATTGCTGCGGATCGCCCGCGTGCGCTCGACCTGCTTGGCTTCAAGTCGCAGCTGGTCTTCAACACGTTCAGCAATCCTCAGCTCCTGGCGGCAGAACAAAAGGACGACATGGATTTCGCCTACGGCCTGGCCGAGGCCCACAACCGCGCGATGGTTGATTTCTGCTCCGTCGACGAGCGCCTGTTCGCCACGGGCTACGTCCCGCTCCGCGATTTCGACCGCGCCCTCGAGACGGCGCGCCAGGCCCTGGAACTCGGGTGCAAGGCGCTCCTCTTCGCATCGGCCTGCCCGAAGGACCACTCGCCTAGCCATGTCGCGCTGGATCCCGTCTGGGCACTCGCCGAAGAGGCGGGCGTTCCGATCGTCGTCCACGTGGGCGGAGGCGGGCGGCTGCTGGATCCGAACTACTTCGAGAACGGGCTCCCGCCGGTACCGGATTTCCACGGAGGTGCGGAGAACTTCCGTTCCGTCGACTACATGGCCATTCCCTATCCCCCCATGCAGACCGTTGCGACGATGATCCTGGATGGCGTGTTCGAGCGTTTTCCCGCCCTGCGTTGCGGGATCATCGAGCAGGGCGCCTCCTGGCTGCCGGGTTGGATGCGCCAGCTCGATTCGGCCCTGGACGCCTTTCGCCGAAACGAAGAAAGGCTTCAGAACCTCTCCTTGCGCCCCAGCGACTACGTCCGGCGCCAGATCCGCGTCACCCCCTATCCCGCCGAGGATACGGGCTGGATCATTCGCAACAGCGGGCCCGAAGTCTGCCTCTTCTCGTCGGACTACCCTCACGTCGAAGGCGGTCGCCATCCACTGAAGCGCTTCGATGCAGCCCTCGATGGGCTGAACGAGGAAGTCCAGCAGCGCTTCTACCTGGACAACTTCGTCGATCTGATGGGCTCCGCGCTGGCGTAGCCCTTCAGTCTCGAGCCGGATGGTCGACGATGCGGGTTTCGCCCATGGGGAAAGACGCCCAGAGAGCGAACGGGACCCGGTTCGATGGTCAGGGGTGAGCTTCCCGCTCCGGTCGTTATCATCCGGCCGCCCAGATTTTGGAACCGATCGGAGACCGACCATGCGCGTTCGAACCAGCGGCCTGCCCATC
>JAFDCZ010000356.1 GCA_019312665.1 Deltaproteobacteria bacterium
GGATGAAACGCGCCAGATCCTCGCGGTATTTCTTCATCGATGGGGGGTGCACGTACATCATGTGGCCGGCTTCGTAGTACTCCAGGCGGATCCGTTCCCGTGCCTCGGCGGGGATGTCCAGGTGCTTCATGTAGTAGCCGGCGATGTAGTACGGAGTCGCAAGGTCGTAGTAGCCCTGCTGGACGAGAACGCCTAGCCCCGGGTTCATCTTCATCGCGTGCGCGAGATCGGGTAGGACGTTGGGAATCGGAGGAGCGAAGACCCCGGAGGATCCCGGCTGCGCGTGCTTCCAGTCCCACTTCGTCCAGGCTTCCGCCATGACGACGTAATCGTCGTCGACCTCGAATTCGAGCTCACGCCGGTAGTAGTCCATGAAGCCGGCGGTGAACGGTGGGCCGATCGACGGGAAGAACGGGTCGTAGTCCTGGCTCTCGGCCAGCGGATTGAGCGACGGCCCGACGAAACGAGAATCGATCCTGCCGGCGATCGTTCGATCGCCCCGTCCGAGTTCCTGCAAGAACTGACCGTGGGAGACGCGCAGGCCGGCCTTCAACCAGTAGTCGGTGCTCGTTCCCGTGTAGCCGGCCAGCTTGGAGGCGACCTTCGTCTTCTCCGCTTCCGGCAACGTGTAGCCGGCCAACAGCGCCGGCAGGTATTCGTTCATCGAAAACTGCTCGACCTCGTCGAGGAACTCGCCCAGACTCTTCGGCTTGTTCTCGATCCGATCGTGGTACCAGGCCGTCGCCGCGAGTCCGGGAAAGTACAGAGCGTGGGGCAGGTCCAGGCCCATGCCGTCTGCGCCGAGGGCGAAGTGCATGAACGGTGAGACCAGCACCACACCGTTCAGGCTGATGCCGCGCCTTGTCTGAAGGTGGTAGGCCAGGCCCGGAGCGCGAATGCCACCGTAGCTCTCGCCGAGAACGTATTTGGGCGAACGCCACCGTTCGTTCTCGGTAACCCACCGAACGATGAAGTCGGCGACCGAACGGATGTCCTGATCGACGCCCCAGTGATCCTCGACCTTCCCCTCGCCCAGCACCTTGGAGTATCCCGTTCCTACCGGATCGACCATGACGACGTCGGTCACGTCGAGGACGGTGAAGGCATTGTCGACGATGGCGACAGGCGGAGGTGGAGCGAAACTCGGATCGTTCACTTCGATGCGGCGTGGCCCGAGGATGCCCATGTGGAGCCAGATCGACGACGAGCCGGGGCCTCCGTTGAAGCCGAACAGAACCGGTCGCTGCGTCGGGTCGGTAACCCCCTCCTTGGTGTAGGCGGTGTACCCGAAACGAGCCGATGCAGCGCCCGACTCGTCCTTCATGATCAGCCAGCCGGCTGTCGCCGTGTAGCGGATCGTCTCCCCGTCGACGCGCACCTGATGGGACGTGACCACCGATTTCGGCTCCACCGGCTTCGCGGCAGGCTGCGAGTCCTTCACGGGTTCTTCGGCCCGGACGGATCCGGAGACGACAAGGATCAGAGCGATGGTGAGAATCCAGGCCAGACTGCGCATCGGCTTCCTCCGATTCGAAAGCGTGGGAACGAGGGCGCGCATTTTAACAGAGGTCGCACAGAAGGGCGCTTTGGAAAACACCCCCTCAGGCTTAGAGTAGACCCATGGACGATGCGCTTGGCCCCCGACAGTTTGCCACCACGCACTGGAGCCTGGTGGGCGCGGCCAGGCTCGACGAGGCGAGTCAGACCCTCGCCCGAGCGGCGCTGGAGGAACTCTGCCGCACCTACTGGTACCCCCTCTATGCGTTCGTGCGAAGCCGCGGGTATTCGGCAGTCGACGCACAGGACCTGACGCAGACCTTCTTTGCGCGAACAATCGAAGCGGGCGGCTTCACGGCCGCGGATCGCGAGCGAGGCCGGTTTCGCTCGTACCTGCTGGGCGCGATGAAACACTTTCTGGCCAACGAATGGCATCGAGCCCAGACGCAGAAGCGCGGTGGCCAGGTGCAGTTCATCGAATGGGACGCGCTCGATCCAGAGGCGCGATACGCCGGAGCATCCTTGCAGCCGGACGATCCCGAACAACTCTTCGATCGCGAGTGGGCGCTCGAGATCACGGGCGGGGCCCTACAAGCCCTGCGCGAGGAAATGGAAACAGCAGGCAAGAGCGAACTGTTCGACGCGCTCAAGGGCAGCCTCACCGGGGAAGACGAGTCCCCCCGGGCAGAAATCGCGGCGCGACTGGACATGAGCGAGGGTGCGCTGAAGGTAGCCGTACACCGGCTGCGGCAGCGTTACCGCTCGCTGCTCCGGGCCACCATCGCAGAAACGGTCAGCGACGAAGCGAACCTCGACGATGAAATGCGCTACCTGGTGGCGGTCCTGCGAAGGCGATGAACTTTCTCTGTAACCTCCCGGTGTGGTTCTTTCAGGAAGAAGTGAATGAAATCGGATCTGGAGACTGATTCATGAGCACTTCCGAAAGAGACCTCTGCCCTGCCTGCCTCATGTCAGGCGCCCTGGAGCCCAGCGGCGGCGGCACCGACACCGTCTCGCTGGCGTCGGACGAATCGCCGCCCCGCCCCGGATTCTCGGAATTCCCCTTCGAGTTCGGCGGCTACCGGCTGCTCGGGTTCCTCGGTAGCGGCGGGATGGGCACCGTCTACGAGGCTGAGCAACTCGCCACCGGGCGTCGCGTCGCCCTGAAGATGCTGGGACAGCAACTGGACTCGCCGGAGTTGCGGCAGCGGTTCCTCCGCGAAGGCCGACTCGCCGCGGGAGTCAACCACCCGAACAGCCTCTACATCTACGGGTCCGAGGAGGTCGAAGGCAAAAACGCGGCCCGCTGCCGGTGGCCGAGTCCGTCGACGCAATCCTCGATGTCATCGCAGGCCTCGAAGCCGCCCATGCGGGAGGGGTGCTGCACCGCGACATCAAGCCCTCCAACTGCTTCGTCTCCCCGGACGGCTCGGTGAAGGTCGGGGACTTCGGCCTGTCCGTGTCCACGCTGGCGAAGGACGATTCCTACATCACGGCGACGGGCGTCATCATGGGCACCCCGGCCTACGCGCCGCCGGAGCAACTTCGCGGCGATGACCTGGACGTGCGCGCCGACGTCTATTCCGTGGGAGCGACGCTGTTCACCCTCCTCACCGGCCAGGCGCCGTTCGAGGGGAAGAACGCGGTGCAGGTCGTGGCCAACGCCGTCAACCAGAAGCCGAAGCCGCTGAGCGAGTTCCGCGACGACGTGCCACCCGGCCTCGAACGGGTGGTGGCGCGCTGCCTCGCCAAGGAACCGGAAGGGCGCTACCCCGACTACACGGCCCTGCGTAACGCGCTGTTGCCGTTCAGTTCCAGAGAACCGGAGCCCGCGTTGATGACGATCCGCGCGTCAGCCGGCTGGATCGACTACTTGATTGCCTTCTTGGTTCCTTATGTGATCCTCATGCTCTTCGTCGGCAACGAGGAATTTCATCTCCGGTTCTTCATGGATCGCACACTGTATTCGGCGAGATACAACATCGCGTTTCTCAGCTTCGGTTTCCTTTACTTCGGCCTCGCGGAGGGCATCTGGGGTGCGGGCTTCGGGAAGCGACTGAAGGGCCTGCGGGTCGTCCGCAAGAATGGCCGAGCTCCTGGCATCGGCCGGGCACTGATCCGGATCCTCATTCCGGTACTCTCCATCGAGGGCATCCGGGTTCCCCTCTTGTTGGCGAC
>JAFDCZ010000201.1 GCA_019312665.1 Deltaproteobacteria bacterium
TGGCTTGATTTGGTACTCGCCGCGCACGAAGAGTGCATCGACGTAGTTGAGGCCCGCGGCGGCGACCGCCACTTGCAGCTGGCCGGGGCCGGGCTGGGGCTCGGGCTGGTCCTCGAGCGTGAGCGGGGCGCCTAATTCATGACAGACGATGGCTCGCATGCAGGGAGCTTCCTCCAGAGCGGGGGCTTCGTCGAGGATTCTCTTCGGCCCAGGGAATGACTCCTGCACGAGATTCTCGAACAGAATCAGGAAATCCAAAGCCTGTACATCTTGTATGCTGTCGAGGCTGGGCCGAGCGGAGCGGAGCCCCAGCTCTTCGAGTCGTGCGCAGTGTTGCGGCAGCATGGAGATGCCCCGTGAGTGATCAATGCCCGTACCAATTCGACTTGATGAATCCCCGGAAGATGAGCGAGGGGGTTCCCTTCGAGGCGCTGAAGACGCTGCGCGAGAAGTGTCCGGTCGCTCGCCAGGACGCGACCGAGTACACGGGTGAGTTCTGGGCGATCACCAAGCGGGAGGATCTGGACTTCGTGTCAAAGAACCCGGCCCTCTTCTCGTCGAGCGCCAACATGGCGCACCCGCAGCCCGGCGGCGAAGATCCGGAGTCCGCCGCCATCATGCGTCAGTTGATCATCAACATGGACCCTCCCGGCCATGTCCAGTATCGCAAGGTCGTCAAGGCCGCCTTTACCGTGAGAGCGGTGGACGCCCTCGAGCCGATGATGCGCGAGTACGCGAAGGAGATCGTCGACAAGATCGCTCCGAAGGGGAAGTGCGAGTTCGTCAGCGAGGTCGCGGCCGAGATGCCGCTGTTCGTGATCTGCGCGCTGACCGAGATGCCGATCGAAAAGCGTCAGAGATTTTCAGAGCTGGTCGACATCATGATCGGCATGGATGATCCCGAGATGGACGTCACGCCGGATTCGGGCCGAATGGCCGCCGCCGAGATCTTCGGCATCGCGATGGAGCTGGCGGCGAAACACAAGGCCAATCCCAAGCAGGGCAGCGTGCTCGATGCGCTGTTGAACGGCGTCGTCGAGGGCGAAGCGCTGACCGAGATGGAGTTCTGCAGCTTCTTCTTGATCTTGATCGCGGGCGGTGTGGAGACGACGCGAACCGCGACCAATCACGGCATGCGTCTGTTGATCGAGCACCCCGAAGAGATGCAGAAGCTGGTGGATGACCCCGCGCTGATCCCGGGCGCCGTCGAGGAGATTCTGCGCTTCCACCCTTCTTTCGCTTACATGCAGCGCACCGCGACGGAAGACGTACGGATCGGGGAGATGGACGTCAAGCAGGGCGACATCGTGCGGATGTACTACCCATCGGTCAACCGCGATGCGGATGTCTTCGGAGCCGATGCCGAAGAGTTCAAGGTGACGCGGATGCAGCAATCGCCGGACTTGAAGACCCAGCACCGCACGTTCGGAATCGGCCAGCACTTCTGCCTGGGTTCGCACCTGGCCCGCAAGGAGTTGACGGTGATGTTCGAGGAGTTGATTCCGCGGATTCGAAACCCCAAGCTCGAGGGTGCGCCGAGGAACCTGGTATCGAGCTTCATCCCCGGCATCAAGGAGATGCACATCTCGTTCGACGCCGAGTAGACGACGCTTCGCCGGCGGCCCGCGAGCGTCGGCGTGTAATGAAACGAAACGACCAGGAGGACGAAGAGCATGCTTCAGAAGTTCGTCTACATCACCGGTGCGCTCGATTACCTGGTTGGCGCGGCCACCTGGGGTGGGGCGCTGTATGACCCGCAGCCCGGGCAGTTCGTCGCACTGATGACGCTGGGAATGTTCCTGATGATGGCTGCCGCGTGCCTGGTGTGGGCGTCCAAGGACATGGAGAACCGGGCCCCGGTGATCTTCTGGCAGGGCCTCGTTCGCCTGACGGCCGTTTGCTCGGTGCTCTACGGGGTTCAGGTCGGCCTTTCACAGCAGTGGGAGTACGCGCTGGTGGTGTTCGACGGCACCATCGGTCTGACCTACGTGATCGGAATGGTGCGCGTCACCGGTTGCTCGCCGATCGAACTGCTGCAGTGCAAGACGACTCCGGGTGCCCAGGCCGCCTGAGCCTTCGCGCGGACCTAATTCCCAACCGTCCTACGCACCCGGTTTTCGAGCATCTCCTGACGGCCCGAAATCGGCGCGGGGTCGAGGTTCGCCTCCGTGACATGCTGCCAGAGATCCGTCAAGCTTCGCCGGCCGTCGAGAATGCTGCTGCCGAGTTCTCCCCGCCATCCGGCGTAGCGCTCATCGACGAAGCGCTGTAGCTGTGCTTCCTCGAGCAGGCTTGCTGCGCGAATCAGCGCGAGCGCCAGGGTATCCATCCCGCCGATGTGTGCATGGAATAGATCGACCGGGTCGAGGCTCTGGCGACGCAGCTTTGCATCGAAGTTGAAGCCGCCGGTGTTGAAGCCGCCGGCGCGCAAGATCTCATACAGGGCGAGGGTCATTTCGGCCGGGTCGTTTGGGAACTGGTCGGTATCCCAGCCGTTCTGGGGGTCGCCGCGGTTGGCGTCGACGCTGCCGAAGATTCCGTTGGCGACCGCATAGGCGATCTCGTGCTGAAAGCTGTGGCCGGCAAGGGTGGCGTGGTTCACCTCGATGTTGATTTTGATTTCTCCTTCCAGGCCGAACTTCTGGAGAAATGCGTGCACGTGTGCGACGTCGTGGTCGTATTGATGCTTGGTCGGCTCGTGGGGCTTGGGCTCGATCAGGAGGCTGCCCTCGAAACCGATGCGGTGCTTGTGCTCGACGACCAGCTGCATGAAACGGCCGAGCTGGGCGGATTCGCGCGCGAGGTCGGTGTTGAGGAGGGTCTCGTATCCCTCGCGCCCACCCCACAACACATAATTTTCACCAGCGAGACGATGGGTTGCCTCCAGACAGTGCTTCACCTGGCCCGCCGCGAAGGCGAAGACCTCGGGGTCGGGGTTGCTGGCCGCACCTGCCGCGTAGCGCTTGTGGCTGAAGAGATTCGCGGTTCCCCAGAGCAGCCTCACCCCCGTGGCCTGCATGCGTTCCCCGATCCGGTCCACCATCCGGTCGAGCCGATCGCAGCTCTCGCGAAAGGCCCGGCCCTCGGGTGCGACATCGCGGTCGTGGAAACAGAAGAAGGGAACGCCGAGCTTTTCGAAGAACTCGAAGGCGACGTCGGTCTTCCGCTCCGCCTGAGCCATCTCGTCTCGACCGTCCGCGAGCCAGGGACGATCGAAGGTGCCCTCACCGAATACGTCGCTACCGGGCCAACAGAAGCTGTGCCAGTAGCAGACTGCAAACCGCAAATGGTCCTCCATGCGCTTCCCGAGCACGAGTCGATCGCGATCGTAATGGCGGAACGCGAGCTCGCTCCGGGCTTCCGGGCCCTGAAACGGGATCGGCTCGATGTCGCGGAAGAAGGGCTCGGGCATGGATCAGTTCTCCTGGCTGGTCGAAGCCGGCCTGGTGGAAGCCAATCGGAAGCTCTCGCTCAGATTGGCGTAGAGGGTCTGGAAATGCGGCAACCGTTCGCGGTAGTGATCGACGAGTCCGAGCTCGGGCTCGGCGACGAAATCTTCGGGGGGCTCGGAGCAGACGCGATCGGGGGCCTCGCCCGTAACGCCCATTTGGGCGAGGCGCGCGGCTCCGAGGGCTGGACCGACCGCAGCACCCCGACGGTAGACGAGCGGGCGATCCAGCACGCTCGCGAGGATTCGGCCCCAGAATGGGCTCTGTGCACCGCCGCCGATGACCGAAACGCCATCGATCCGACTTCCCGCGTCGCGCAATGCTGCCTCTGCGTCGGCGAATGCGAAGGCCACACCCTCGAGCACGGCGCGTCCGAGCGCCGCGCGATCGGTTTCGTGGTCGATGCCGATGAATGCACCGGTTGCGCGAGGGTCGTTATGGGGTGTGCGTTCACCGGACAGGTAGGGAAGGAAGAGCAGGCGCTCACTCGGGCGGTCGCTCGCCGCGATTTCGTCGAGCAGGGCTGCTTCGCTCTTCGCACCCGAGACACGCGCCACCCAACTGACGCAGCTGGCTGCGCTGAGCATGACCGCCATCTGGTGCCAGGTCCCGGGTAGGGCATGGCAGAAGGCGTGAACCGCGCGCTCCGGGTTCGGACGAAAGGCGTCGTCGGCCACGAAGTAGACACCGGAAGTCCCCAGCGACAGCAGGGCGCGGCCACGCGCGATCACGCCTGCGCCGATCGCGCCCGCCGCCTGGTCGCCGGCTCCTGCGATGACGGGAACGCGATCGCAACCCCAAGCTGCGGCCACCTCCTGGCGAAGTCGCCCGGTGACCTCGGGTCCCTCGAAGAGAGTGGGCATTGCTTGCTGCGAAAGACCACAAGCCTCGATGAGCTCCGGTGCCCAGCGGCGCTCCGCGACATCGAGCCATAGCGTGCCGGAAGCATCCGAGAGATCGGTGGCCGATTCGCCGGTCATTCGCAGGCGGACGAAGTCTTTCGGGAGCAAGACCTTCGCGATGCGCCGGAACACATCCGGCTCGTTCCGCGCGACCCAATAGAGTTTGGGAGCGGTGAAGCCCGGCATCGCGAGGTTGCCGGTCAGCTTGCGCGATGTCGGAACGCGCTGCTCGAGCTCCTCGCATTCTGCAGCACTTCGGCCGTCGTTCCAGAGGATCGCGGGGCGCAATGGCCGATCGTCGTCGGCGAGCAACGTGGCCCCGTGCATCTGGCCGGAGAGCCCTATGGCCGAGACTCCGGCGATCCCACCTGGAACCCGTTCGCGTAGCGCGGCGATCGCCCCTTCCGTGGCTCGCCACCAACTGTCGGGATCCTGCTCCGACCAGAGGGGGCGGGGTCGCTGGATCGTCAGCGGTGCGCTGGCCTCGGCGACGACCCCGTCGTCTGCGTCTAGCAGCAGAACCTTTACCGCCGACGTACCTAGATCGATTCCAAGAAACATGGGTTCTCGTGACCCCTCGGCTGAATCAGTCTGCTCAGCGAACGTCGGTCTCCGCGTGCAGTCGTTGCTTGAGCGCGGCGGCAGTGTCGAGTTCACCGTTGGGAGACCAGCCGGGCGGCTTCAACAGGTAGTCCAGCTTCGCCCGCCAAGTCGGCGCGCTTCGCACGTCACGCCACAGCGCCACGAAATCTCCGAAGTGGACATCCCAGAAGCTCGAGGTGTCGACGTCGCGCGTGATCCCGTAGATCACGGGCTCGTCGTCATCGAGGGGCTGCAGGGTGCCGAGCAGATAGTCCCACAGCAGGGTGATGGAGTTGTAGTTGGTGTCCACGTAGCGAATGTTCTGCCCATGGTGAACGCGGTGGTAGGAAGGTGTCTGAAGGACGCGCTCGAGCACTCCGTAGCGGCGCAGCACCACCCGGTCGCTGATGTGAAGCAGGTTGCCCCAGACCACATCCAATAGTGATATCCCCGCGAACACGAGCGGATGAACGCCGAGCAGCGCGCATGGCAGCCCCAAGGTCAGCGGCAGGTAGAAGACCGACTCGAGAAAAGAGTGATTGAAGCCCACGAACATGTTCATCGACTCGGGAGCGTGGTGGGGCGAGTGGATGCACCACAGCAGGCGGACCTTGTGACCCATCCAATGCATGAGCCAGTACGCGCCCTCGTAGACGACCAGGCCGTACAGCCACCCCATCGGAGAGGTGCCCGCACCCCAGCGTGCGAACCGTGAGCCCCATAGAGCGACGATCGTCGAATTGAAGGGCCCGACCAGCAGGAAGACGACGCCGAACGCGAGTGCGGTAGCACCGAGCCCGACACCCATCATGCGGTACTCGGGCAGCCGCGCGGCGTGCCTGCGAAGGTGGACGAAGATTCCCTCTGCGACTCCGTAGGCGAGCAGTACCACGAAGAGGATCGAGACCGTGTCTGCGATCGAAAGTGCCTGGTTGGAGCCCGGGTCCACGGGCTTCAGTGTAGCCTGCCCTCCGCCCGGTCTCGACCGGGCGGAGGGCTTGATTCAGCGGCCGATCAGGGGAACGGAATGAAGTCCTCTACCAGGTCGACCCAGAACGGCGTCGGTACCAGGAAGTCCTCGGTCCATTCGTTGAGGGGCACGCCGTCCACTTCCTGGCTGTAGAACAAGGGCGACTGGAGCGCCGTATGGGAAGCGTCACCGCTGACGATGAACCGCTTGTAGCGGTCCGGGTGCGCGTCGTTGAGGGCGCCGTGCTCCGTCAGGATCAGATCGCGGTACATCTCCTGAGTCGGGGTGCTGGTGAAGAAGCGATTGGTTCCGTCGGCGTCCGTCTCGTAGAAGGCCTCCCGGATGGTCGAGTCATTGTCGAGCCGCCACTGGATGACCGCGGTGGCCTGGCCCAGCGGATCGCAGTCGGTGCAGCTGGCGGGATAGAACTGCCCGAACTGCCAGTCGGCCGCCCGCGCGGCGACTGATCCCACGTCGGCCAGATTCACCGCAACCGGGCCTGCGTCGTTGAAGACCGTGAGGTGCCGGTTGTTGCCGTAGAGGAAGCGGGCCAGGAACGGGGTGAAGGCGGCGGCACCCACGCCTCCCGCACTGGAGCCCGCGATCGTGATTCGGCTGGCATGCGGGAACGTCGCTCTCGCGAGATCCATGCCGGCGGTCACGTTGCGCAGTCCGCGGTGGAAGCGAACCGGCCCGAACGGGAAGCTTGCGTCGACGACGTCGTTGTCTCCGGAGAAGACGGAGCCGTCGCAGTACGGCATGTAGACGATCGAGTAATCCGCGAACGGGTTGTCGGGCGAGCTGGAGTCCCAGATTCCGGCGGGCGGCGGCGGCGGTTCCTGGTCCTCGGCCAGGATGTTGCAGAAGTAGAAGTTCTGCCAGCAAGCTCCCCCACCTTGCAGCATGATGAGGAGGTTCGACGGATTCCCCGCCTTGGTGAACGCCGAATACGGCGTACCGGCGACGCAGATCGGACCGTTGCCTCCATCGGGATCGTAGGTGTGCTTGACCCAGCCGTCGCCGACATCCACTGACACGACCGGATCGAATTCGCCGATGTATTTGTTCACTCCCGATTCACTGAGCTCCAAGAATGCCTGGAAGCTGAGACCGCGTGGGCAGCCGTTGCCAAGTAGTACGATGGCGCCCAGCAATAGCCCGATCAAAAGAAACTTGTTCCTGCGCATTTCTTCCTCCGATGGATTTGAGTGTGGAATCGATCACGCGTCTGGACCGCGCGCCGTGCCACAACATGGGATCGTTTGTGTAGGCTCTCACGACGGAGGAGGTCGAGTCAACCCGTGTGATGGCAATGACTGCCAGTCAATCGCGGTCGGCCCCGCTTGCTCGCCGCCCACTAGAGCGAATCCCCTATCCTTGGTCGGTAACGGGGAACCCTGTCGCTGAGTCGTCTCGTTCGAGTACGCCATGCGCGGTGGCCATCGCCGCCGGCGCGAGGGGCGCGGCACCGCTCCGGCCTCTGGCTCTGGATCCCTAGATTTCGCGGCGAAGCCCACCGAGCAGCGAAGCGGGCGCGCGCACGCGGATATGGGCGCCGTCCTCCTCGTACCGCTCCGAGAGCACGCGGCAACGCTCGTGCAGCAGCGAGACCTTGGCCTGTTGTCGAGCAGGTCGCTCTTGTTGAGGATCAACAAGCAAGGGTGATCCGCCGCAGCGATCTCCGTGAGCACCTCGCGGGTCACCTCGTATTGGTTCCGGAAGGCGGGGTCGGCGGCGTCTACTACGTGCAGATGCAGGTCGGCGTCCTTGGCTTCCTCTAGGGTGGAGCGGAAGGAGGCGACGAGGTCGTGGGGAAGGTCCTTGATGAATCCCACCGTGTCGGAGATCAGGTTGCGGGGCCGGGTCTCGGGCACCAGGATGCGCACGGTGGTGTCGAGGGTGGCAAAGAGTCGATCGGCCACCAGCATCGCGTCGTCGGTGAGTGCGCGCATCAGGCGCGACTTGCCCGCATTGGTGTATCCCACCAGGGCGACGGTCTGGGTTGCGCTGTTGCTGCGACGGCCGCGTTGGGTGTCG
>JAFDCZ010000357.1 GCA_019312665.1 Deltaproteobacteria bacterium
CGGGCTCCATCTTTGGACACGATGAAGAGCATCGGGGTCAACGGCAGCAGGATCGGCTCGTCGAACTCGACGCGCTCCTGCATGATCTCGACGTATTTGTCGAAGCGATTCTCGTCCTTGGGGCTCTTGAGCATGTCCTGGGTAGCGGGCCAGGGCAGAACTCCGTCGATCAGTTTCTCGATGTCGGCTTTGTGGAACTCAGCCATGATCGGTCTTCCTCTAGATGCTGAAGGTGAAGTCCTCGGGAAGGTTCCAGAACCGGCGCAGCTCCTCCGCGTACTTCGGCGACAGCTTCATGGAGCCCGCCCACATCCGGATCACGGCGGGGTCCATGCCCTCCTGCGCCCGCACCTTCTCTCGCTCCTTCTCCCACCAGTCCTTGAAGGGAACCGCGCGCTCGATGCGCTGCTTGCGAATCTGCTCGCGCTTCTGCGCGGTCTTCGCCTCGTCGGCCACGTAGGCGCCGTTCGGCTTGCTCGTCACGACGCCGTGGATCTCGGAAGCCACCCGTTCGGTGGTCCAACCCTCGTTGAGGTCGTTGGCGACGGCGGCGGGATCGCGCGAGATCGGATCGCCCATGGCCTGCGCGCCGGCGATGGGATGCACGATGATGTCGTAGTCCTGCAGCGGCTCCGGCGTCACGAAGGGCGCCACCATGTTGTCCTGCACGTCGCGGGCCTCGATCGCCGAGGCCACCGCCGGGCTCTCCGGACCGCCGCGCTCGTGGATGAGCGGCCTCTGCGCGTCGATCAGCTCCTTGACGTTGGTGTCGTGTCCGTAGCCGGGTCGGTCCGGCACCGTGGGATAGGCGCCGTACATGCCGTGGTTGCCCACCACCTTCGAACGCATGCCAGCGTCTCCGCACTGGTATTCGAGACCCGGCGTGTTGTAGACCATCCACACGGCGGTATGACCGAGGCCGCCGCGGAACTGGCCGAAGCCTCCCGAGTCCGGTGCCACGTTGCGGCCCAGGAAGAGGATCGGGTAGTAGAGTTCGGTGATCTCGGCATTGCCGAAGTCCGCCTCCGGTGTGTAGATGCACCAGGCGCTGTTCTCACCGTCTGCGAAGCCGCGCGCCGGCGAGCCCTGGCTGGCCTGCTCGAGGGTCAGGCCCGTCAGGTACATGCCCGTCTGGTTGATGCCCGAGAACTCCGCCGTCATGATCGTGCCGGCGCCGGCCGCCATCTCCTCGACAAAACCGCGCATCTGAAAGAGCCGGCCGAAGACCTCGTAGAGGCTGCTCACCCAGGTGACCGCCGGTGCCCACGCGACGCCCGACGCCGCCTGGTAATCGACGGGATAGGGGTTCGCCCAGGGGCCTCCCGGTGGCATCTCGATGTCCCAGGCCGAGATCGGGCCCGAGTTGAACATGTCGAAGCCGACGATGTGCGAGTAGCCCATCATCAAGCCGGACTTGAGCGCCGTCGGGCTGATGTTTTCGCCGAAGGGCACCGTGCCGCTGGCGCCGGCCAGGGAGAGGGCGACGCTGGCGTCAGCGTTGATGTTGAGTTCCATGGGCATGTTGAACATGCAGTCCACATCCTGCTTGGCCAGCAGGACGCGCTTGCCCTTCATCGCCAGGTCCTTGAACTGCGACTTGCGAATGCGGCCCGGCACGGTCTGGGTCTTGACGCGCCCCACCGCATAGCGGCGGCTGTCCTCGACGTACTCCCGGCTCGCATCCTTGAAGAAGTCGAGGCCGTACTTCTCGATCACGTCGTGCAGGCGCTCGCGGATCGTGATGCAGCCCGCCAGCCGGCCGCGAGCGTCGCCCATCACGAAGTCCGGGGTGCGCGTCCGTGAGCGGATGCGCAGCTCGTACCAGGGGTAGAAGCGGTCGCCCTCGCCAACGCGCTCCATCGAAATCGCAATGCCGTCCGAGTAGCAGTCGGGGTTCATGAAGCCGATGGAGCCCGGGGTGACGCTGCCCGCGTCAGAGACGTGACTCACACAAGACGCCCAGGCGACGAGCTCGCTCCCGTAGAAGAGCGGCATGCACATGTCGAAGTCGGGCGAGTGGATCCCGCCGTAGTGGGGATCGTTGTTCTCGAAGATGTCGCCCTGCTTGAAGCCCGGGTACTCCTCGTATCCGATGTCGATGAAGTTCTTGATCATGTCGGCGAGCAGACCCGCGTGGGCCGAGATGCCGCGCGAGATGCAGATCGCCTCGCCGGTGGGCGTGTGCAGGCCCCAGAGCGCATCGCCGCCCTCCGCCGCGATGGGCGAAGAGGAGACCTTGCAGCCCGTCGCCCAGGCCGCGTTGCAGAGGTTGGAGAGGATGTGCCAGACCGCCTCGTAGGTGCCGGGATCCGTCTCCTTGCGCTTCAGCCTCTCCAGGCCGAAGAGGCTTCCCGTCTTCTTGAACGCGTCGTCGTTCGACTTGACCTGATCCTTGAGCGGGCGCGTCGCCATCAGGAATCCTTCCTCGCAAGCC
>JAFDCZ010000062.1 GCA_019312665.1 Deltaproteobacteria bacterium
GAGGCGGCTGTTCCTTCGGTTCCGAGTAGCGTGGCCGAGCCGGAACGCACCAACGACATCAACGTGACCGGCACGCTCTCGCTGTTGGAGCATGCGCGCAAGGCGGACGTGCGCCGGGTGGTGTTCGCTGCGTCCTCGGCGGCATACGGCAATACCTCTGTCCTGCCCAACGTGGAGACACTGCCTCCGGAACCTCTATCGCCCTACGCACTCCAGAAGGTGACGGGCGAGCAGTACTGCAAGCTCTACACGGAGCTCTACGGTCTCGAGACCGTCGCGCTCCGCTACTTCAACGTCTACGGCCCCCGGCAGAACCCTGAGAGCGACTACGCCGCCGTGATTCCCAAATTCGTCGGCGCGAGCCTGGAGGGGCGAGCTGCCCAGATCTATGGCGACGGCGAGCAGACGCGAGATTTCATCTATGTGGCCGACGTGGCGCGGGCCAATCTGTTGGCTGCCGATTCCGAAGCCGCCTCCGGGAAGCTGATGAACATCGCTGGCGGCGGGGCCATCAGCTTGAACCAGCTGCTCGAACACATCCGAGAGTTCTGCGGTGGTGGCCATTCGCCCGTGTATCACCCGGCGCGGCAGGGTGACATCCGGCACAGTCAGGCGGATGCCGGTCGCGCCCGTGAGCTACTTGGATTTGAAGTCCAGACACCGATCGAGGCCGGTTTGGGGCATACCATCGACCATTTCCGTAAGGTCGACGCCGAAGGGGAATCGAAATGAACGTTTGCGTGATCGGGACCGGTTACGTCGGTCTGGTGACGGGCGCATGCTTCGCCGAGTTCGGCGTGAAGGTGATTTGCGCCGACAGGGACGAGAGCAAGATCGAGATGCTCGAGCGGGGCGAGATTCCCATCTACGAGCCTGGGCTCGATGACCTCGTCGAGCGCAATGTACGTGAGGGGCGGCTGTCATTTACGACGGATACCGCCAGCGCGATTCGCTCGTCTCTGGTCATCTTCATCGCGGTGGGTACGCCACCCCGCGAAGATGGCGGCACCGATCTCAGCTATGTGGATGGCGTGGCCGGGGAGATCGGGCAGGCCATGAACGGCTACAAGCTGGTCGTGACGAAGAGCACGGTGCCGGTCGGCACCTCCTACCGGGTTCGCGACCTGATCCAGGCAGAGATCGACGGGGCGGGAGGCGAGGTCGATTTCTCGGTGGCCTCCAATCCGGAGTTCCTTCGCGAAGGCGCTGCGATCCGCGATTTCATGCGCCCCGACCGAATCGTGATCGGCGCGGATGACGAGGCCGCGCTGGCGATCATGAAGGATCTCTACCGGCCCCTCTTCTTGAACGAGACGCCCTTCGTCCTGACGAACATCGCGACGGCGGAGCTGACGAAGTACGCCGCCAACGCTTTCCTTGCAACGAAGATCTCCTTCATCAACGAGTTCGCGAATCTCTGCGAGGAGATCGGCGGCGATATCCAGGGCCTGGCCCGCGGCATCGGTCTCGATGGGCGGATCGGGAAGAAATTCCTGCACGCAGGGCCTGGGTTCGGCGGCTCGTGCTTCCCGAAGGACACCCGCTCAGCGGCCTTTTTCGCGAGGGAGAAGGGTCAGAACCTCGAGGTCGTCGAGGCGGTGATTCGAGTGAACGATCGCCAGCGGGAGCGCATGGTCGAGAAGATCCGCGCTGCCGTGGGTGGGGATCTCTCGGGCAAGACGGTTGGCATGCTCGGACTCTCCTTCAAGCCAGAGACCGATGACATGCGCGACGCACCGGCGATCGAGATCGCCAACGGGCTGGCCGCTGGAGGTGCGGTGATTCGGGCCTTCGATCCGGTGGCCATGCGCGAAGCGGCGAAATTGCTGCCCGACCTGACGTACTGCAAGGATTCCTACGAGGCTTGCGAGAATGCCGACGTCGTCGTGATCGTCACCGAGTGGAACCAGTTTCGGATGCTCGATCTCGAGCGTGTCCGTCAGAAGCTTCGACGCCCGGTGGTCGTGGATTTGCGAAACGTCTACGAACCGAAGTCCATGCAAGAGGCCGGCTTCGAGTATCACAGCGTCGGACGATGAGCCGGACCGAAGGGGA
Source organism: Deltaproteobacteria bacterium (assembly GCA_019312665.1). Lineage (GTDB taxonomy): Bacteria > Myxococcota_A > UBA9160 > UBA9160 > UBA6930. The sequence continues at coordinate 2,056 of JAFDCZ010000062.1, forward strand.
GATCCACGCCGTCGTTCTGGCAGGCGGGGCCGGCACGCGTTTCTGGCCGCTCTCTCGCCAGGCCTGGCCGAAGCCTCTGCTGAAAGTTGGCAGTGACCGAACGCTGCTCGAGGAGACGCTCGCTCGGGCGGCCCGCTATGCGGACCGGACCTGGTTGATCTGCGGCAAGGATCATGCCGCGCCGATGCGGAAGGCCGCCGGCCTTCCGGCCAGCCAGGTCCTGGTCGAGCCGCAGATGCGCAATACCGCCGCCGCCATCGCCTGGGCTGCCCATCGGATCACGCGTGCATCGCCGGATGCCGTGATGACCGTGCTGTCGGCCGATCATCGCATTCCCGATGGGCGGGCCTTTGCCTCCGCAATGAAGCGGGCCGCTCGAGCCGCTGCCCGTGAGGACGTTTTGGTCACGCTGGGCGTGAAGCCGACCCGTCCCGAGACCGGCTACGGCTACATCCGCCTCGGCCCGGAGGTGGGCCCGGAGCACAAGGGCCTGCACCGCGTTGCTCGATTCGTCGAGAAGCCGGATCGTCGGCGTGCCCGGCGCTGGCTCGCCGGGGGCCAACATCTCTGGAATGCAGGGATCTTTGCCTGGCGCGCCCGCGTCTTCCTGGACGAGCTCGAGGCCACGGCTCCGGCCATCGCCCGGGCGCTGGCGCCCCTCGGAACGTCTCCCCTGCGAGGTCCGGCTGCCGCTCGGGCCGTGGAGCGGGCCTACCGCCTGGTTCCGCCGGAGCCGGTGGACAAGGCCGTGCTGGAACGCAGCGGAAGGGTCTGGTGTCTCCCTGTTGGCTTCCGCTGGAGTGACGTCGGCACCTGGAAGTCCCTCGCGGAAGAAGTCGGGGTAGGCAAGAATGTGACGAAGGTCATAGATGGAGAGGCGTATCTTTGCGATTCGAAAGGGAATCTTGTACGTGCGGGGGACCGTCCGGTGGTCTTGCTGGGAGTTTCTGGCCTCGCAGTGATCGATGCCGGGGACGCCCTGCTCGTGGCGGATCTCGAGCGAAGTAGCGACGTTCGGAAAGTGGCCTCGCTGTTGCGCGAGGCGGGTCGAAGCGATCTCCTCTAGCGAGGCCGCTCGACCGAGAGGATGGAAAGATGTCGAATCCGAATACTCCGAGTTCACTTGCTCACGGGACCCTGGAAACCCTCCGGTCGATTCCGCTGTTCTCCCATGTCGCCGATGGAGACCTGGAGCAGATCGCCTCGCATCTGATCGAGCGCCGCTACCCGCGGAACACCACGATCGTGGAAGAGGGCCTTCCCGGGGATTACATGTACATCCTGCGCGAGGGCAGGGTGAAGGTGACCAAGCTTTCCGAGGATGGCCGCGAGAAGATTCTCGATTTCCTCGACGCGGGCTCGTTCGTCGGCGAAATGGCTCTCCTGGAGCGAGCCCCACGTTCGGCGTCGGTGAAAACCCTGACGCCTGTACGTGTGCTCGCGCTCTCCCGTGGCGATTTCATGGGCCTGATTCGCAAGAGTTCGGACCTGGCCCTGGCGGTCATCCAGGAACTTTCCCGCCGGCTTCGCACCGTCAACGACCAGGCCAGCGCACTCTCGTTCCAGCGGGTCAAGGAGCGCACCAAAGGCCTGCTCGAGCGTCTGGCCAAGGATCCCCACGGCGATGGCTCGCGGCTGAGTACGCCGACCCTCACGCATCAGCAGATCGCCGACATGATCGGCACCTCGCGGGAGACCGTGACCCGCGTGGTCAAGGAGCTGAAGAGCAACGGCTGGCTCGAGCAGGAAGGCAAGCGCTACCTCGTCCCGCCGAGCTGAACCACGCAGCCAGCGGGGACGGAGTTCTCCCGACTACGGTTTCGTAACTCAGGTGGTGGTGGCGTGGGGCCGATGGGCCCCATGTGGAACTGGATGGCGAAGCCTTCGCACGGTGTCTGCTCGGCTCGTGGCGGAGCGGCCTGATCGCAGTGGACGGACGGGGTCGGCTTCAGATCGTGAGCACCGAGGCGCTCCGGATTCTCGGGCAGCCCGGGTCGGTGGAAGGCTGGGCCGGGCGCGGAGCCGAGGAACTGCTGGCCGAGGAGCCGGACCTGCACGGGCTGCTCCGCGAGGCGCTCGCCGGCAGGGATCATCCGTCCCGGGCTGAACTCGTCCTGGCCAGCAATGGCCGAACGATCGGTTTCACCCTGCTCGTCGTGGCCGGCGGCGGCGCTGCGCTGCTCTTCAAGGACCTCACAGCATTCGAGCGCGCGAGTGAGCAGGAACGGCTGAAGGAGCGCCTTGCCGCCCTTGGCCAGATGGCCGCAGGCCTGGCCCACGAGATTCGCAACCCGTTGGCCGCCATGGAGGTGCTGGCCGGGCTGCTGAAACGGCGCATCGAGGCCCCGGAGCAGCACGAGCTCCTGCAGGATCTCGTCGAGGAGCAGCATCGGATTGGTGCCGCAGTCGACGCCTGTCTCGCCTTCGTCCGTCCGGAAACCCCGGAATGCAGCTCGTTCGACCTCTCCAGCGTGGTTCGTGACGCCGCGGCGCGAGCTGCTGAGCGGGCGTGTTTCGAGGGCCAGCTCGAACTTCCAGAAGGCGAGGGCCCAAAGGTCGAGCTCGATGCCGTCCAGATTTCCAAGGCGATCGTCGATCTGACGCTGAACGCGATCCAGGCGATGGACGAGGCGCGGACTCAGGCGCCTCGGCTCTCGGTCAGCGTCCAGACATCAGCGGATGGCGTGCTGATCAGCATCTCCGACAACGGCCCGGGCGTTCCTGCAGAGCTCCAGGAGCGGATCTTCTCGCCCTTCTTCACGACTCGCGCAAAAGGCTCCGGAGTGGGGCTGGCGCTCGTCCAGAAGATCATCGTGAGTCATGGCGGCTCTGTTCAACTCGAGAGTCCTCCCGAAGGGGGAACGGTATTTCGGCTTCACCTGCCTGAAGTCGCGCCTTGACGGGTGCTGGCGCCAGGCTGCTGCTGGTAGAGGACAACGCCGGGCTGCGCCGGGGCATCGCCAGGGCCCTGGTCGACCGGTTTGCGGTACTGGACGAGGCGGGCGACGCCGACGCTGCCCTGGAACGTCTGTCGGATCCCGGGGTCGAACCCTACGACATGGTTCTGACCGATCTCAGAATGCCCGGCGCCGAGGGTGCCGGTGGAATGGCCGTCTTGCGCGCCGCCCGCGCGCGCGACCCGCATACGGCGGTGTTGCTCATGACCGCCTACGGAACCGTCGAAGACGCGGCCCTGGCCATGCGCCTCGGCGCCCACGATTTCATCCAGAAGCCCTTCGAGCTTCCGGAACTCGAAGCCCGTGTCGAGCGTGCCCTTGGCCATGCCAAACTGGCGAGCGAGCTGACGAGCTTGCGCGAGGAGCGAGACGAACGCCTGGCCAGTGAACGCATCGTGGGCACGAGTGCGGCATTGCGGAAGGCGGTCGCCCTCGCCGAACGCGTGGCGACTTCCAAGTCCACCGTGCTCGTCACGGGAGAAACCGGTACCGGCAAAGAACTCATCGCGGGCCTGGTCCACTCGGCCTCCGAGCGTTCCGAAGGGCCCTTCATCAAGGTGAACTGCGCAGCCCTGCCGGAGACCCTGCTCGAGTCAGAACTCTTCGGGCACGAACGGGGCGCCTTCACTTCCGCGGATCGGCTGCGTATCGGTCGCTTCGAGCAAGCCGATGGCGGCACTCTGTTCCTCGACGAGATCGGGGATCTCTCCCTCGTGACCCAGGCCAAATTGTTGCGTGTGCTGCAGGATCACGAGTTTCAACGGCTCGGCGGCAGTCAGGTCTTGCGCACCGATGTACGCATCGTGGCCGCAACGAATCAGGAGCTGCCTGCGGCGATCGAGGCCGGGACGTTTCGCGAAGATCTGTTCTTTCGCTTGAATGTGATCGGCATCGAGCTCCCTCCACTACGCGAACGGCCGGAGGACGTCGAAGCCCTGGCGGGTCACTTCCTCGAAGAGCTTGCAGCCGAAGTAGGGAAGGCGCTGATCGGTTTCGCTCCCGACGCCATGGCGCGCCTCAAGGGCCACCCGTGGCCGGGCAATATCCGTGAGCTTCGCAACGTGATCGAGCGGGCCGTGCTGATGAGCGATGGACCACGGGTGGAAGCGTCGGAGATCGGCCTCGTTCAGCTTCTCGGAACGAACAAGGGCTGGCGGCCCGCGCTTCCGCAAGCGGGCCTTTCCCTGGCCGAAATCGAACGGGCCGTCGTCCTCGAGGCCCTCGAGCGCAGTGGCTTCATCCAGAAGGAGGCGGCTGGCTTTCTCGGCATCAGCCGCCGCAAGCTCAACTACATGATCGGGCGCATGGGGATCACCCACGACTCGTGGCGGGTCCACCGCGAGGTCGACTAGGCTCCCTGCCTCGCCGGGCCGCCGGCCTCCGGTGCCTCGCAGGGCCGCCGATCTCCGTGGGAGCGGGGAGGCGGCTCGATGAATTGCGGAACAAGGAGACGATTCGACATGTGGGTTCAACGATGGGCAGTCCGGATACTTCCGATTGTCGTCCTGACCATGCTTCCCTGCTCCGATCTGGAGGCCCAGCTCGCAGAGCATGATGAGGCAGGTCAGGCGTACCTCGAGGAAGAGGCGTGGGCCGAGGCGGAGATCGAGTTCCGCAACATGCTCCAGATCGATCCCAATTCTGCTGCGGCGCATTGGGGCCTGGCCCAGGCCATGCTCGGGAAGGAAGATCCGCGTCGGGCCTACTGGGAGCTGCAGGAAACCGTACGCCTGGATCCGAGCAACCTCGACGCCCGGCTTCGCTACGGCCAGTTCCTGCTCTACGGAAAGGAAGACGATCTCGAGCAGGCGGTCCAGAACGCGGACGAGATCCTCGCTCTGGACGCGACCCAGTGGCAGGCCCACGTGCTTCGTGCGCGCGCGCTCGGCGCGCTCCGCAAACCCGCCGAAGCGGGCGAAGCGTTGCGCATGGCGGCAGAGGTCGCGCCTGAGGAAGCCGGCCCGGTCCTGCTCTACGCAAACTATCTTCGCAGCCAGAAGCAGAACGAAGAGGCCGAGGCGCTCTTCCGCAAGGTGACGGAGATCGAATCCGGCTTCGCGTCTCATGCTGCCCTGGCGGGTTTCCTGGCGTCTCTATCCCGCGACGAAGAGGCCGAGGAGAGCTTTCGCAAGGCCCTGGAGCTGGCGGAGCCCGAGCGCCGTGTTGCTGCCTACACGATGCTCGCGAATTTCCTGATGTCCAAGGAGCGCATCGATGATGCGGAGGAAGTCCTGCGTCAGGGCATCGACAAGGAATCCGACGACGTCGACTTGATCTACACGCTGGCACGCTTCTACCACGTTCAGGGCCGCCGCGAGAAGGCGGACGCGATGATCCAAGAGGCCACCCAGGCCGATCCCACGGATCCGAAGCCCTTCCTGCTGCTGTCCACCTATCGAGGGCAGAACGGCGATCTCGAAGGAGCCTTGGAGGCTGCCGATCAGGCCCTCGAGGCGGAGCCTCGGAACGAACTCGCGCGGTTGCGTCGTGCCGAGGTGCTCGTTGACATTGGCTTTCGGAGTGGGGACAAGGCGCGCCTTTCCCAGGGCCGCGCCATCGTCGATGCGGTGCTCGCCAAGGATGAGGGCTCGCCCCAGGCCCTGTTCGTGAAGACGAAGATCGATCTGGCGGAAGGGAAATTCGAGGAGGGCGCTGCGTCGATGCGTCGCGCCCTCGACGCCCGTCCGGATTGGCCTCAGGGCCAGTACTTGTTGGGCTCGGCTTTGTTCTTGTCCGGCGATCGGGCGGGAGCGCGCGCAGCCGTGGCGCGATCCATCGAGCTGGACCCGAATCTGCTCGATGCCCAGAAGCTGATGACTCGCATTCACGCCGCGCTCGGGGATCACAACCTGGCCGTCGAGATGGGTCGGCGGGTGTTGGAGGTTCAGGGCGACGATCCCAAACTGCGTATCCTGGTCGCTCAGAGCCTGGTGCGAAAGGGCGATGCGGCGGCTGCGTTGCGGGAGCTCGAAGGCATCGATCCCTCGGAGCGCGGCGCGGAGGGCGAATATGCCCTCGGCCGAATTCATACCCTGCTGGGCAATCGGGAAGCGGCGCGTCTCGACTTCCTGTCAGCCCATGAGCTGAGCCCGAATCGCTACGAGATCCTGCGCGCGTTGCTCGATCTCGAGCTTCGCGAGGGTGACATCCAGGGCTCGATCGAGCGGGTCGCCGCGGCCGTGGAAGCTGAGCCCGAGAACGCCAAGCTGCGTCAGCTTGCCGGCTGGGTTGCCACGTACACCAACCGGGTAGGCGATGCAGACGTTGCCTTCCGAAAGGCCATCGAACTCGACCCGAACGATCTCGGTGGTTACGAGAGCCTGGCCCGATTCCTCGCCATGACCGGCCAATCGGAAGAGGTGTTGAAGACCTATGAAGCCGCGCTCGAGGCCAACCCGGATTTCGGGCCGTTGCATCTGGTCGTGGGCACGCTCTACGAGATGCGGAACGATACGGCGCACGCGATCGAACGGTATGAGGACGCCATCCGGTTGGCACCGGAGCTGGCTGTCGCCAAGAACAACCTGGCCTATCTGCTCGCCGACCAGGACGGCAACCTGGATCGAGCCCTGGATCTGGCCCAGGAGGCGAAGGGGCTCCTCCCGGACAACCCGAACGCCGCGGACACCCTCGGCTGGGTGCTCTACAAGAAGAACGTCCCCTCGGCCGCCATCGACTACCTGAAGGAAGCCGTGGGTGGGATGCAACCGGACAATCCGCAGATCTCCTTGGTTCGTCATCACCTGGCTCTGGCGTATGAGGCGAACAAGAACGTGGACGAGGCGCGTCAGGCCTGGGGCCAGGCACTGGATGAGATCGAGGAGTACTACCGCGGGCCAGGCGGCGAGGAGACCCGGCCTCAGCCGGCCTGGACGGCCGAGATTCGCGCTGGGCTGGAGCGCGTCGGCTCGTAGCGGCGGCCCCGCGCCCCGGCGTCTTCTTCCGACCTGGGGGGTCAAGACCATTGGCCGACTCGCCGATGGAAGACCCCAGCGTCCTCCGAGCCCTAGTGCGCTCGAGAGGAAGACCGGAGGGAAGCATGAGGTTCTCGAAGCTCGTCCCGTTCTTGATCGTTGGGTTGGTGGCTCTGCCGCTCCTGGCGCAAGACGTACCCACGCCCGTGGCCGAAGCGCCGGAGGCGGTTGCGGAGGTGACAGAGGTCACGTCCGAGCCCAGCACCGAGCCTGAAGCGACGAGCCCGGTGGCTTCCGAAGAGGTGGGAGCAGAGTCCACGCCTGCTGCGCTCGGGCCGGTCGGCGAAGACGGGCAGGGTCGCATGGGTCGCCTGCACACGGTTCAGAAGGGAGACACCCTATGGGATATCTCCGATGCCTATCTGGGGACGCCCTGGGTCTGGCCGTCCATCTGGAAGGACAACGGCGAGATCAAGAATCCTCATCGGATCTATCCGGGCGATCACTTGTGGATCACGCCCCACGAGATGCGCAAGGTGTCCGATGCCGAGGCCGCCGAACTCCTGGCGGGTAGGGACATGCCTGCCGCCCTGGAAGACGGGATGGCAGGCCTCGATACTCCGCCGACCTACCGCTACACGGAGATCCAGTCGACTGGTTTCGTCACCGTGGAACAGCATCACGGCGCAGCTTCGATTGTCGATTCGCCGGTTGAGCGGGCATGGCTAGGCGATCACGACAAGGTCGTCATTGGCATGGGTGCCGGAGAGACCCAGGTGGGCGAGCAGTTCGACATCTTCCGCACGGCGGGCCAGGTCAGCTCGCCGGAGAACGGCATCCTCGCCGGCTACCACACCGAATTCCTGGGATGGCTCGAGGTGACCGAGGTTCATGCGGAGAGCTCCTGGGCGATGATCCGCATGTCTCGCTCGGAGGTCCGCCGCGGCGACGAGCTGCTGCCGCGCCGTCTCCGTACGGCCGATATCGAGGTCGGCCCGATGCCCCAGGTCGAAGGTCAGGTGCTGCATACGCCGAACGGCCGTCTGGAAATGGGAACCACGGATGTGGTCTATCTGAACCGGGGCACCCAGCATGGTCTCTCGGTAGGAAGCCCGCTCGAGGTCTACCGGCCGATGGACGAGCGTATCGACGGGGTGAAGCGGGAGCGGCTGGCGCTTCCGGATCACGTGGTTGCCAAGCTTCTGGTCGTTGACGTTCAAGACGAATCCTCCGCGGCTGTGGTGACCCACACGCTGACCGAGCTGGGTCGGGGCGACCACTTCCGCGGTTCCGTGGACGTGAACCCGTAGGCGAGAGCGGGGACGTTCTTTCCGCTGTTTCCGTTATTCAGTTCCCGGCAAAGCCGGGAACTGAATAACGGAAACAGCGGAAAGAACGTCCCCGCGGATTTCGCTAGGCTGAGCATGCCCGGTCCCGGGAGTGCCGCCTGTGGACCGTTCTGTCTCCTCGCCGGGGGTGCTCGACCCGGCCGATTGCAGCTCCGAGGCTCGTGAGCAGGTAAGGCTCTGGCTCTCGGTCCAAGCGCGCTTCGCTTGGGCGCCGGAGGCTGCTGCCGCCGCCTTCTCGCAGGGCGCGTCGCCCGAAGCGCTGCTTTCGCGCACGCCCGATGCCCGCCTGTGGACGATCCTCGAGACGGAGGTCGCCAGCACGGCGCTTGCGCGGGCGGGCGCGTTCCTGGTTCCATGGTCGTCGCCCGCCTACCCAGCGCGGTTGCGCCGATTGGTGGATGCACCACCGGTTCTCGCGGTCCGCGGACTGGCTTCGCTGCTTTCCGCGCGCTCTGTGGCGTTGGTGGGGGCACGCGCGGCCACCGTATCCGGGCGCGAGATCGCAGGCCGGCTGGCGGGCCGTCTCTCCGAGGCGGGCCTGGTGATCGTTTCCGGACTCGCCCGCGGGATCGATCGCGCCGCTCACGAAGGTGCGCTGGATGCTGGTGGATACACCGTCGCGCTACAGGCTTGCGGCCCAGACCAGGTCTACCCGGCGAGCCACCGGGCTCTGGCTGCGCGCATCGCCAAGAACGGCGCCGTGGTGAGTGAGTTGCCGCTCGGCGCACCTCCGCGCGCGCCGCATTTTCCGCTTCGCAACCGCCTGATCAGCGCGCTTGCGGAAGCGGTGATCGTGGTCGAGGCGCGGGTCCGTTCTGGCTCGCTCGTCACCGCCCGGCATGCGGCAGACCAAGGGGTCGATGTCTTCGCCGTTCCGGGTCCAATCGATGCCCCGACGAGCCGCGGTCCTCATCAGCTGCTCCGCGAAGGTGCTGGCCTGGTCGAAGGCGCCGCGGATGTGCTCGTTGCCCTTGGGCTGCCCGCGGCCGGGCGGAGTGAAACGTCGCCGCCGCCCGTGGCCCCTACCGGCGCCGAGCGTCAGATCCTCGCCCGCCTGGCCCGGCGCCCCAGCAGCCGGGAAGAGCTGGCTCGTGCCCTCCGGCTGGGCCTGCCGGAACTCGCGGGCCCTCTCCTGGAGCTCGAGCTCTCTGGCCGCGTGGCGCGCGATCGGGACGGGCGCTGGCGCGTGTTGGGCCCACACCGCTGAAGCCCTCGCGCCGGGTCGGGCCCCGACAGCTACATTCCCGCGTCTTCCTCTGGAGGGCTCGATTCTTGGACGTCGTGGTGGTGGGTGCCGGCCTGGCTGGCAGCGAGGCCGCTTGGCAGCTCGCCGAGCGGGGCTTGAACGTCCGGCTCTACGAGATGAAGCCCGTGCGTTTTTCGCCTGCCCACGACAGCCCGGAGTTCGCCGAGCTGGTGTGCAGCAATTCCTTTCGTGCCAGTGGCACGTCCAACGCGGTGGGTCTGTTGAAGGAAGAAATGCGCAGACTGGGTTCCCTGGTCATGCGCACGGCCGATGAGACGGCGGTTCCCGCCGGCCGCGCCCTGGCCGTGGATCGCGGCACATTTTCGAAGCGCATCACGGAACAGGTCGAGGCCCATCCCGGAATCGAGGTCTGCCGCGAAGAGGTGACCTCGCTGCCGGAGGGTCCGCTCACGGTGCTCGCGACGGGCCCGCTCACGTCGGCACCGCTTGCCGGTGAGCTGCAGACATTGGTTGGGGAGGAATCGTTGTATTTCTACGACGCGATCTCGCCGATCGTGTATGCCGATTCGATCGATGCGGAGGTGGCCTTTCGCGCATCGCGCTGGGAGGATGGCGAGGGCGACTACCTGAATCTGCCCCTTTCGGAAGAGGCCTATCGTGCCTTTGTGGAAGCGCTCAAGGGGGCAGAAACGGTTCCCCTTCATCGCTTCGAGGCGGCGCTCTACTTCGAGGGCTGCCTGCCCATCGAAGAAATGGCACGACGCGGCGCGGACACGCTTGCCTACGGGCCAATGAAGCCCGTCGGGTTGGTCGACCCCCGCACGGGTCGGCGTCCGTTTGCCGTGGTGCAGCTTCGTCATGAGGACAAACGCGGCACGCTCTACAACATGGTCGGTTTTCAGACCAAGCTTCGCATCGGCGAGCAGAAGCGCATCCTGCGCAGCCTTCCGGCGATGTCCGAGGCGGTGTTCGCGCGCTTCGGCTCCGTGCATCGCAACACGTACTTGAACGCGCCGCAGCAGCTCAGCCCGAACCTCGAGCTTCGAAAGCGTCCGGGCTTGTTCATTGCCGGGCAGATGGCCGGCGTCGAAGGCTACGTGGAATCTGCAGCGTTGGGTTTTCTGGCCGGCGTGTTCGCTGCGCACGCGGCCCTTGGCGAGCCCGCACCGGAGCCCGACCCGCAGACGGCTCACGGTGCGTTGCTCGGGCATCTGCGCAACGAGGTTCGCGACTTTCAGCCGATGAACGTCAATTTCGGTCTGTTCCCGCGGCTCGAGGGGACCGGGCGATTGAAGAAGCGCGAGAAGCACGAGCGGCTCGCCGCACGGGCGCTCGAGGCGCTGGAGCCGTTTCGCGCGGCGATCGCGGTGCAGGGCGCGAGGGCATCGGCAGCCAGGAGTGGGGTGGCATGAGCTGGGAGCCCACCATCGAGGCCTTCGGGAGGCATCTTCGCGGCGAGCGTGGGCTCTCGGACCACACGGTGCGCGCGTATCTCTCGGATGTCCGGCAACTGGCGGCTGCGCTCGGACCGCGCAGCCGCCCGGAACGGACGCGGCCCGACGACGTGCGGGCCTTTCTCGCGGAGCGTCACGCGAGCCTCGCGCCCACCACGCTTGGCCGGAAGCTCGCCTCCCTGCGCTGCTTCTTCCGCTATCTGGTACGGGAAGGGGAGCGCGCAGCGGATCCGAGCCTGGGGATTCCCACACCAAGAGCGCCGAAGCGCTTGCCTTCGCCCATTCCGGTCGATGATTGTCAGCACTTGATGGACGGGGCGCCCGAGGAAGAGGGGCCAGCGGCGCTCCGGGATCGGGCGATGGCCGAGCTGTTGTACGGCGCCGGACTTCGTGTCGGCGAGCTCGTCGCTCTCGACGTGCGAGACGTGGATCTTCACCGCGGTGATGTGCGGGTCTGGGGCAAGGGCGGCAAGGAGCGCGTCGTGCCGCTGCCCTCGGTCGCTCGCGAGGCGTTGCGTGCCTGGCTGGATCCCCGACGCGGAAGAGGTGTCTTGTCCGAGCCGCTCTTCACCTCTCTCCGCACACGCAAAGGGGAATCGCCCCGCCGTCTTGGCGCACGCGATGTGCGGCGTCGCCTGGCGCGGCGCGCACGGGCCGCAAGCCTCGGTGGGCGCGTGCATCCCCATCGCCTGCGCCATAGCTATGCGACCCACCTGCTCGATATGGGTACCGACCTGCGCGCGATCCAGGAGTTGCTGGGCCACGCCAGCCTTTCCACGACCCAAAAGTACACGGCCGTCTCCGCTGAGCACCTGATGCGGGTCTACGACGAGGCGCATCCCCGAGCCAAGGCGCGGCGCGGCCGCGGGAGTGAAACACGATGATGCAAGAGCTGAAGGCCACCACCGTGATCGGGGTCGTCAAGGACGGCCAGATCGCAATGGCCTCCGACGGCCAGGTGACGGTCGGCGACACGATCATGAAACACGGCGCCCAGAAGGTGCGCAAGGCGGCTGAAGGGCAAGCGGTCTTTGGCTTCGCCGGCGGCGTGGCCGATGCGCTGGCGCTCACGGAACGGCTCGAGGCCAAGCTCGAGTCCCATCCCGGCAACGTCCGTCGCGCGGCCGTCGAGCTGGCCCGAGATTGGCGAACCGACCGCATGCTGCGGCGTCTCGAAGCGATGCTGCTGGTTGGCGATGCCAGCGGTGTGCTCGTCGTTTCCGGCAATGGTGAGGTGATCGAGCCGGACGACGGAATTGCTGCGATTGGTTCGGGTGGTGCCTACGCTCTGGCCGCGGCTCGGGCGCTGGCGGATCGCCCGGATGTGGACGCACCGACCATCGCAAGACGCGCTCTCGAGATCGCAGCCCAGATCTGCATCTACACCAACGATCAGATCAGCGTCGTGACCCTCTCGTGATCCAACTTCACCCTCCCACCGTCCGGAACCTGCCATGACCAAGCCGCAAGCCTATACGCCGAGAGAGATCGTCTCCGAACTCGACCGCTACATCGTCGGCCAGCACGATGCCAAACGCGCGGTGGCCATTGCCCTGCGCAACCGCTGGCGCCGCCAGCAGGTTCCGGAGGAGCTGCGCGAGGAGATTGCGCCGAAGAACATCATCATGATCGGCTCCACCGGGGTGGGGAAGACGGAGATCGCGCGGCGGCTGGCCAAGCTGGCCCAGGCGCCCTTCATCAAGGTCGAGGCCTCGAAGTTCACCGAGGTCGGCTACGTCGGCCGCGATGTGGAATCGATCATCCGTGACCTCGCCGACCTCGCCGTCCAGTTGGTGACCGACGAGCAGAAGCGCACGGTCACGGTCAAGGCCGAGAAGAGGGCAGAGGAGCGGGTGCTCGATGCCTTGCTGCCGCCGCCTACGCCAACTCCGGGGATGCCCCAGGCTCCCGGGGTCTTCCCGATGCCCACTCCGGGGGCAGGACCGACCGTGTTTCAGATGCCCGCGCCGAGTGCAGGGCCGACGGTGTTTCAGATGCCCGCGCCCGGTGCAGTGCAGGAAGCGCAGCCTGAGCCTCCGGCCGAAGCTGGCGAGACCCGGGAGAAGCTCCGCCAGTGGCTCCGAGACGGCAAGCTCGACGATCGGGAGATCGACGTGGAGGTCGCCGACGGCAGCGGGGCTCCTTCACTTTCCGTCTTCACGCCCCAGGGTGTGGAGGAGATGGGGGTCCAGTTCAAGGACATGCTCGGTGGCATGTTCGGTGGCAAGACGAAGACCCGACGCTTGAAGGTCCCCGCCGCACTCGAGGTCTTCTCGGCCGAGGAAGCCGGGAAGCTTGTCGATATGGATCAAGTGCGGGAGCTTGCCGTCGAGAGGGTGGAGCAGGCCGGCATCGTCTTCATCGACGAGATCGACAAGGTGGCCTCGGGCGGGGAGGCCGGCCGGGCGGGTGGCGTGGACATCTCCCGCGAGGGCGTGCAGCGGGATCTGCTGCCGATCGTCGAGGGATCGACCGTCCAGACGAAGCACGGCCCAGTGCGCACGGACCACATCCTGTTCGTGGCGGCGGGCGCGTTCCATGTGGCCAAGCCCTCGGATCTGATCCCCGAGCTTCAGGGGCGCTTCCCGATCCGCGTGGAACTCGAGAGCCTCACCCAGGCTGATTTCGTGCGAATCCTCACAGAGCCCCAGAACTCTCTCGTACGCCAGTACACGGCGCTCCTCGAGACGGAAGGTGTGACCCTCGAGTTCAGTGAAGACGGAGTCGAAGCCCTGGCGGAAATCGCCGCGACAGTGAACGAGCGCACGGACGATATCGGTGCCCGCCGCCTGCACACCCTGCTCGAGCGGGTTCTCGACGAGGTGTCCTTCGAAGCGCCGGACCGGGGTGGCAGCAAGGTCCGCGTCGATCGCAGCTTCGTGGAGGAGCGCCTTTCGGGCCTGGTGCAGGATGAGGATCTGTCTCGATTCATTCTCTGATACGCGGGCCGAAGATTCGTCGCGCGATATCCTCTTCCCAGGGGGTGATCTGTGAACCAGGCACGCGTTTTGGTGGTGGACGACGAGCGCTTCTTCCGCGAAGCGATTCGCGATGCGCTCGAGCCGGAAGGGTTCGACCTGGTTCTGGTCGGGGACGGCCATTCTGCGTTGGAAGAAGCCTCGGATACGACCCTTGGCGTCGCGATCCTCGACCTTCAGCTTCCGGATCTCCACGGGCTGGAGGTCTTTCGTCGGCTGCGCGAGACGCGCCCGGATCTGCGGGTGATCATCCTTTCCGCCCATACCGACCAGGAGTACGTCCTCGAGGCTCTTCGCCTCGGCGCATGCGACTACCTGGCCAAGCCCCTGCACGCCGAAGAGTTGCGGCTGGCCGTGGGGCGAGCAATCGAGACCTTCGATCTGGCTTCCTCCCGGGAGCGCTTGCGCAGCCGGATCGGACGCCTCGATGAAGCGCTCGCCGGGCTTTCGGAAGCCGATTCCGAGGGCTTTCCCATCCGAATCGTCGAGGCGACTGCTGCACTGGTGGGTGCTGCCCGCGCCTCCCTGCTTCGCGTCGACGCTTCCGGCTCGGAGCTGCGTGTGGCTGCAGTGGTCGGGGCCAAGCAGGACGCCGTCGCGATGGAGCCGATCGCTTTCGGCGACGGGGTCGCAGGGTTGCTTGCCGAGCGCGGGGAATCCGTCTGTGTCTCGGAGATCTCTGCCGACGCGCAGTTCGGGGAGCTTGCTCAGGCGGAACGCTACGCGACGGGAGCCTTCGCCATCACGCCCGTTCGGAGCGGCGATCGCTTGGTTGGCCTGTTATGCGTGGCCGACCCCACCACGGCACCTGCCTTCGATTCGGATGACGTCACGCTTCTTGGCATCTTGGCAGGCCAGCTCGGAGTGCGGCTTGGCGCAGTCGCGGGGAGCGCAGGCGAATCGGTGGCGGCGGATACGCCGGTTCGTGCAGCGGACGGGAGGCTGCCCGAGCTGGCGAGGCGGATCTGCGAAGTGCTGACGGCCGAAGTCGAGCCGACGCGCATCCTGGAGGCTGTCCTTCGCCCGGTGGGGGAGGCCTTGAACGCAGCCCCCGTTTCCCTGTTCCTGACCACGCCCGACGGCCGTGCCCTCCGCCAGGAGGCCCAGTGGGACGGTGGCCGGTCATCCGATCGGACGCAGCTCGAGGGGGCCCTGGGCCTCACCGGCAGTGTGCTGGAGGGGGCTCGGTTGGTGGCTTCTCCGGATCCCGCCGCCGACCCGCGTTTCGAGGCCGGTATCGATACGCCCGAAGACGGGCGCACCAGGCCGTTCCTATGCGGTCCGTTGCGCTTTCGCGACAAGACCCTCGGCGTGTTCCGGGTCTTTCCGGAAAGGGCCGAGGACGCCTCGGCCGAGGTCGGTGAGATGCTCGTCGCCTGTCTCTCGGCGGCCATTCGCAATGTCCTTCTGTATCGTTCCCTGCTCGAAACGATCGAGGAGGTCGCTCTCGCGCGCCGCGAGGGGCAGGCCGGTACCTCGGGGAGCTCCTGACGTGGTCCAGGCCCTGATCGACAAGGCTGAGGTGTTGGTCGAAGCGCTGCCTTACATCCGGCGCTTTCGGGACAAGACCGTCGTCATCAAATACGGCGGCGCCGCCATGACCGATGACGAGCTCCGGGCGTCATTCGCGGTGGACGTCGTGCTGCTGAAGTATATCGGCGTGCAACCTGTCCTCGTGCACGGTGGCGGGCCTCAGATCGGTGCCACCCTCGAGCGGCTCGAGATCCCCACACGCTTCGAACAGGGCCTGCGCGTGACCGACGACGCCACCATGGAAGTGGTGGAGATGGTGCTAGGTGGGCGGGTGAATCGGGAGATCGTCGCCCTGATCGGCCGGGGCGGCGGGAAGGCCATTGGGCTGACGGGCAGCGATGCCGGCTTGCTTCGGGTCCGCCGCAAGCGCCAGGATGGCGCCGATCTGGGCCGGGTCGGCGAAGTCGTCGCGGTCGACCCGGAGCCGATTCGTGCCGTCGCCGAGGCTGGCTACGTGCCCGTGATCGCTCCGATCGGCGCAGACGACGAGGGCCTCACTTACAACGTCAACGCGGATGAGGCGGCCGGGGCGATCGCCGAGGCCTTGCACGCAGAGAAGCTGATTCTGCTGACCGATGTCGAGGGCGTGCTGGACGCCCAGGGCCAGCTGATCCATCGGCTCACCGAGGCCGATGTCGAGAAGCTCATCGGCGAGGGCACGATCCAGGGCGGAATGATCCCGAAGGTCGAGTGCTGCCTCCGTGCCCTGCGGGGAGGTGTGGGGCGATCTCACGTCATCGATGGCCGGGTCCTCCACGCGATTCTGCTCGAGGTCTTCACCGATGGGGGCGTGGGGACCCTTTTGACCCGGTAGCGAGTCGCCCTGAATGCCCGGCCGAACCAGGTCGGTGCCGGCCGCGCGGGGGAGGCCGCCTTGGAGCGCCTTCCGACGGCGTAGGAAGCTCTCCAGCCCAGCGTAATCGCTCAGGTTCTTTAGGAAGCCCTCAGCTTCCCCAGCTGCTCCGCCGATGGAACGGGTGGCCGTCACCCTGGGGGCGGCTTTGCCCAGCGCACTTTCGCCGGGGCGAATTGGGGAATGGGGGGAAGCATTTGCCGTCGGGTGGCGTGCAGGCACAGCGTAGCGAACTCATGAAGGCCAGCGTGGTCGACCTCGAGGTCGATCCGGCTCTGGATCTCGATCCGAAGATCCAGGAGGAGCTGATCGAGTTTGCGAACGGGCTCGATCGTCCGTATCACGAGCTGCTAGGCGTAGCAGCCGATGCGGACGCGCGCGCCATCAAGAAGGCCTACTTCCAGAAGGCGAAGCGCTTCCATCCGGACCGCTACTTCCGCAAGAACCTGGGCGAGTTCATGCCGGTGGTGGAGACCTGCTTCAAGAAGTTGCTCGAGGCCTACGAGCTGCTCTCCGATCCGGCGACCCGCGAAGAAGTGCAGCGCGGAGAGAAGGCACGTGCAGCGAAAGCCGCGCGTGCACCGGTCGGGCAAGACGCCGCAGCGCCGAACGCGGAGCCCGCGAAGCCGCGAATGTCTGGCGCCGAAGCTGCAAAGCGTCTGCGTCGACGCATGGGCGGGCTGCAGGGCCATCACAAGGCCAAGAAAGAGCGCAAGCAGAAAGCCAAGACGTTCTTCGAGTCGGGAATGGCCGCGTTCCGCTCGGATCGTTGGTTGGAGGCCGCGGGCTCGGTACGGCTGGCAATGGCTTTCGATCCGGCCAATGACGTGTATCGCGAGGAGTTCGTGAAAGTGCAGCGCAAGGCCCACGAAGAACGGGCCAAGCAGCTGACGCGAACTGCCGAGGGTGCGCTCGATCTCCGCAACTATCAAGAGGGCTTCGATGCGTTGGAGGAGGCCTTCTACTACCGCCCCTTTGACGCCGAGCTCGCCATCCGCGGCGCGAAGATCGCCTGGCAGGGGATCGGCGATCTACGCAAGGCAAAGGATCTGGCCAGCTCGGCCTGCGAGCTCGAGCCCGAACAAGCGGAGTACCACCGCGTGCTGGGCCAGATCTACAAGGCGGCGGATTTGACGGCCAACGCCAAACGTGAATTGGAGACGGCCATCCGTCTCGACCCCAAGGACAAGGAAGCGAAGACCGAGCTGCGAGGGCTGTAGGCCTCGCGACTCTGTGGAGGAAACCATGGGACATGTCATCGGTATCGACCTGGGAACGACGAACTCCTGCGTTGCAGTGCTGGAGAACGGCCAACCCAGTGTGATCCCCAACGCGGGCGGCTACAAGACGACGCCGTCGATGTTCGCCATCACCCAGGACGGCAAACGCCTGGTGGGCCACCTGGCCAAGCGACAGGCGATCACCAACGCCCAGAGCACGGTCTACGCCTCGAAGCGCCTGATCGGGCGCCGCTTCGATTCCGAGGAAGTGCAGCGCGCCATCGATGTGACGCCCTTCTCGATCGTCGAAGGCCCCAATGAAGATGTGCGCATCGAAGTCTCGGGCAAGACCTTCACCTGCCCGGAGCTCTCCGCATTCATCCTGCGCGAGATGAAGCGAGTGGCAGAGGAGTATCTGGGAGAGCCGGTCCAGGAGGCAGTGGTCACGGTTCCTGCCCACTTCAACGATGCCCAGCGCCAGTGCACGAAAGATGCGGGCAAGATCGCCGGGCTCGATGTACTGCGCATCCTGAACGAGCCGACGGCCGCAGCGTTGGCCTATGGCTTCAATCGAAACGAAGAGGAGAAGGTCGCCATCTACGATCTGGGGGGTGGCACGTTCGACATCTCGATTCTCGAGATGAGTGATGGCGTGGTCGAGGTGATCGCCACCGCCGGCAACACCTTCCTGGGTGGCGAAGACTTCGATCGGCGCATCGTCGAGCACCTGCTCGCGAAGTTCCAGGAGCAAGAGGGGATAGACCTGCGCGGCGACGCCATGGCGCTCCAGCGTCTGAAGGATGCGGCGGAGAAGGCGAAATGTGATCTCTCCGCCCGTGAAGTCGCGGAGATCAATTTGCCGTTCATCGCGAGCGATGATTCCGGGCCGCGACACCTCTCGGTGGAGCTCGACCGGGCGACCTTGGAGGGGCTGGTCCACGACATCGTCGAGGGCACGCTCAAGACGGTCGAGCAATGCATGCAGGACGGGGGCATCACGGTCGACCAGATCGATCAGGTGATCCTGGTGGGCGGGCAGACCCGAACGCCCCTGGTGCAGAACCGCGTGGCGGAGCATTTCGGCAAGCGTCCTCATAAGGGTGTGAACCCGGATGAGGTCGTCGCGATCGGAGCGGCGATCCAGGGCGAGACGCTGGTTTCCGAGGACGACAACCTGCTGCTTCTGGACGTGACGCCTCTTTCTCTTGGCATCGCGACCTTCGGCGGACATTTCGCACGCTTGATCGAACGCAATACCACGGTGCCCGTCTGCAAGAGTCATATCTTCACGACGACACGAGACAACCAGTCCGCGGTGAAGATCCGAGTGCTCCAGGGCGAGAGCGAAACGGCCGCGGAGAACGATTTGCTCGGAGAGTTCGTGCTTGGCGGTATTCGTCCGGCTCGAAAGGGCGAGCCCGAGGTCGACGTAGGCTTTGACATCGATGCCAACGATACGATGACCGGCAAGGAGCAGTCGATCACGGTGAACGCGACCGGCACGCTCTCGGACGACGAGATCCAGCAGATCATCGAAGAGCAGGAACTCTACGAGGTCCAGCTGAAGGAGTAGGGATGAGCGAGAGCACATCCAGATCCGTCGCCGAGTGGTTGGCCCAGGGCCTGGCCCATCGGGCTGCCGGTGAGCAGGCTCGGGCGATCGAGGCCTGGCAGAACATCATGGAGCTGGATCCCAGCCATGAGGCGGCGCGATCCTATCTTGCCGAAGCAGGAGTCGCCGTGGCGACGACTTCACCCCCCGGCGATGAGGCCGAGGTGCTCGAGGAGACCCCGGGGCTCCAGCCGGAGGAGCTGCGCGAAGAGGCGTTGGAAATGCTTTCCGGCGGCCTCGTCGATGACGCCTATCAGCTCTTGACCTCCACACCCGGACCCGATGGGACCGAGCCCGAGACCATCGCGTTGGTCGAGCTGTTGCGCACACACCTGGTCGATGACGTACTGATGCAGGTCGGCTCGCCGACGGCCGTGCCCGTCGTGGAGATGGCCTCCGAGGATCTGATGAAAATCAATCTGCCGTCCGGGGCGGGTTTCCTGCTCTCGCGGATCGACGGTCATACGCAGGTGGAAGACCTCGTGGCCTTGAGCGGAATGGACCCGTTCGAGACCTATCATACGCTCGGGCGGCTGCTCGAGGCCGGAATCGTCGGGGTCGTAGAATGAGTGACGCTGCGCTGATCGATCATATGGACGTTCCGATTCTCGTCGGAGATCCGGAAGCCAACGCCGTGCATATGAATCCCGCCTTCGAGCGAGGCTTCAAAGTCGACGCAGGGTTGTCGCTGGGCACGCCGCTGGCTGAACTCTTCGACGGGGGAGGCCGCGAGGCCATGCTCGGTGCGGTGGCTTCGGTCTGCAGCCAGGGGACCAGTGTGCGCTGCCGGATTCGCGCAGGGGGTGTCGGCTGGTGCGCCGTGATCTCTCCCATTGAGAACCAGGGAGAACAGGTCGGCGTCGTCGTCCTGCTGACAGAGGAGCAAGCCGGAGCGGACCAGCTGATGAGTTTGCGTCGGGAACTCGAGGCGCCCGTGGATGAGGTGGCGCTCGGTCTCGAGACGCTCCTCGAGGAAACCGGCGGTCGCCGCAACCCGGGCCACCGCGCTCGGCTGGAAGAGGCGCTTCGCTCGGTCGAGAGGTTGCGCAAGAGCCTGGACGAGATGGCGACCGTCCTGGCCGGGAAGCAGCCCGAGGCTCGGGTCGAACCCTTCGATCCCGCCCAGGTGGTCCGCCAGGTGGCGGACGCCACCCGAGAGCGCTTTGCCGAGCGCGACATCACGCTTCAGCTCCTGGCACCGACAAGCCTTGCGGGTTTTACCGGTGACGGCTCAGGCCTCGAAGGAGCGCTGCGTGCCCTGGTCGATGCGCGGCTGGCGACCCGCGAGCCACCGGCGCGAATCACGCTGGGAGTCCGCCGCCTCGGCCCGGAAGACGCCGAGGCCCTGGTCATCTCGCTTTCCGAGACGCCCCGAGAAGCCCCTTTCGAGGCTCCCTTCCAAGACGATCCGGCCCTGGTCGACCGGCTGGTTGCTCTCGGTGTCCGGCTCCATGGCTACATTCATCCCCGTCTCGGCCGGACGACGATCCTTCAGCTCCGTCCGGCATCCTGACGGCCAGGCTTCGTGCCCATGCCGCTCCGCCGCGGATCCTGACCCACTCGCGCCGCCTTCGTTAGACTCCGCCGGTTTTCAGCCGAGGAGGACGAAGGATGACGGACGGAAGCGTCAAGCGAGTATGCCTGGCCTACAGCGGTGGCCTCGATACCTCGGTCATTCTTCGTTGGCTGATCGAGACCTACGATTGCGAAGTGGTCGCCTACTGTGCCGACGTCGGCCAGGAGGAGGAACTCGACGGGCTCCCCGAAAAGGCGAAGGCCAGCGGTGCGGTCGATTGTGTGATCCGCGATCTGCGCGAAGAATTCGCCCGGGATTACGTCTATCCAGCGATTCAGGGCAACGCGCTCTATGAGGGCACCTACTTCCTGGGAACGGCCCTGGCGCGGCCGGTCATCGGAAAGCACCACGTAGAGGTTGCCCGGGAGACGGGCTGCGACGCGATCGCCCATGGCGCGACCGGCAAGGGCAACGACCAGGTTCGCTTCGAGTTGGCCTACCGCGCGTTGGCCCCGGACCTCAAGGTGATCGCACCGTGGCGCGAATGGGATCTCCGCTCGCGCACCGACTGCATGGCCTACGCCCAGAAGTACAGCATCCCGATTACGGCGACGGTCAAGAAGCCGTACTCGATCGATCGCAACCTGCTGCATATCTCTTTCGAGGGCGGCGTCCTCGAGGATCCGTGGCGCGCGCCGGATCAATCCATGTTCGTCATGACGACGAACCCGGAGGAGGCGCCGGATACAGCGGCAGAAGTGATCATCGGTTTCGAAAAGGGGCTGCCCGTCAGTCTCGATGGTCAGGCCCTGGGCCCAGCCGCTCTGCTCGCTCGGGCCAATCAGTTGGCGGGTGCGCACGGTGTGGGCCGAGTGGACATGGTCGAGAATCGTTTCGTCGGCCTCAAGTCTCGCGGTGTCTACGAAACGCCGGGAGGCACGCTTCTACACGCGGCTCATCGCGCCGTGGAGTCCATCACGATGGACCGTGAGGTCATGCACGAGCGCGACCGCCTGATGCCGCGCTTCGCCGAACTCATCTACAACGGCTTCTGGTTCTCGCCGGAAATGAAATTCGTGAGAGCGGCCCTGGATGAATCCCAGACGAACGTGACCGGCGAGGCCCGGGTGCGGCTCTACAAGGGCGGCTTGCAGGTCACCGGACGTCGCTCGCCGGTATCGCTCTACTCCGAAGCCCTCTCGAGCTTCGAAGACGCGGGCGAGGCCGATACCTACGTCCAGGCCGATGCCACGGGCTTCATCCATCTCCAGGGCCTGCGTCTGACGGGCGAGTAGCGCCGGCGGGAGCTCGGCTTTCGCTGTTCGTTGGCGCCGGGAGGTCATCGCCGATGGCTTTTTGCCGCCTGCGGGGCGGGGTGGTCGGCCAGCTTGGGTTTCGCGGGGCTGTTGAGGGGGGACGGGTTGGGTGTGAGGACATCCTTCCGTCCTGCGGGGCGCTCCGGGGTGGCCGACGGAAGGGCGCGGCGCCTTAGCCCTCATAGGTGGGGCCGAGGACGGCTCGGGCCCGTGGGTCGGCTAAGCGGCGCCCGGGACCTCAGCCGGATCGAGGCACGGCCCGGCCTTGCGCCAGCCTTCCGACAGGAGCCACGTATGGGGGCTAGCGATCGCCACCACGTGCCCCCCTGGTCGCTCCCGCGCCTGGGCCACGAGCCCCCCGGCCGAGCGCCGCCAACCCTCGAACCAACGGCCAGACGAGGCCGGATCGATTCGAGTGGTCCTGGGCTTCGTCTTCAGATGCCTACGAGCATTCAAAAGCACGTAGCGCATCGCATTCCGCACCTGCGTCGGTGTCCGTAGCACCACATGATGGAACCGATCGAGCAGCACACGTCCTTTCCGCCCGAATACCCGGTTCACCGCCCGCGCCAGGCGAGCTCCCAGCGCGTTCATCCCTCTACCGAGCGCACGCGCATCATTGGCCTCGACGATCAAATGCAGGTGATTCGACTGGACCGAGTAGTGCACCAGTCGAAAATCCTTGCGCTCGAGCACGCAGGCAAACGACCGCTCTACCTCCCGCACCAGCCGCCCATCGCGAAGTGACGGGACATCGGGCCGGACCTTCAAGGTCACATGGCAGGGAAACCGAGAAGCCAGAGGCGCTCGCCGCAGGTGCGCGACCCGCGGATTGTCAGCGCGCTTGCATCCAGCCCCTTTACGCCTCCCGCCCCAGCCATGGAGGGGGAGTTCGAGTTGGGGAGTCCGACGCATCATAGTGTTGACTATGGCATCTTTTTAATATCGAGTCAAGCAAAATCGACTCACACCGCCACCTGCGAGCAATCCGGCCAAGGCCCTGCACGCCGCCCGCCAGACTGGCACCCCCGAACCGGCGCCCTACCCAGCGATGCGGGCAAAGGCGCCGCGCCCGTCTGTCGACCCACCAAAGGCGGGCGCAGGATGAAAGGATGCCCTCACACCCAACCCGTCCCCCCTCAAAAGCCCCGCGAACCCCAAGTCGGCCAGCCACCTCGCCCGCAGGCGGCAAAAGAGCTTCACCGGACTCCCACGGGGCGCTCGCCTAATCCCGCTCCGCCAGGAAACGAAGCAAGTAGGGCACCGCCAGCTTCATCAAGTCCACGTCCGGAGCCAGCTCCCGCCCAAGCGCGAAGACGTACGAAAGTGTCTTCGCGTAGAAAAGCAGCGGCAACGGAAGGGTGAGCCCCGGGGTCTCGAAGAGCAGGGCGCTCGCTTCGTCCTTCAGGGCGAGCACGCGATCGGTACTCATGGCCATGGCCCCGCCCTGCTCGTTGCGAATGCGATCGAACATTGCGGAGACGGCGTTCCGTACGGCGGGGCCGGCGCCGGGCTCGATCATCTTCATGCGTTCCATGCCGCCCAGGAAGGCATCCAGGTCATTCTTCAGCAAGGCGTAGATTCCCTGGCGGACTTCCTTGCGGAGCTCTGGATCCAGGCGCTGGGAAAGGCCGAAATCGACGAACAGGACGCGGGGGTGCTGGGCGGCCTCGGGCTCGTCGATCACGAACAAATTTCCGGGATGCGGGTCCGCGTGGAACAGGCCGTCGACGAACATCTGCTTGGCGTAGGCGCCGACGATGGCGCGAAGCACCTCGGGCATGGGGATGTTCCGAACGGCCAGGGCTTCAGGGTCTTGAAGCGAGAGCACAGGCAATTCGAGCATCGTGAGAACGCGTTCCGAGGAGTGGGAGGCGACGATCTCGGGAACCACGAGGCGCGGATCGCTCGCCAGATTGGCGGCGATTTCAGCTGCCATGGCGGCTTCTCGGCAGAAGTCGAGTTCCTCCCTGTAGCTGCGAGCAAATTCAGCAAAGGCTGCTCCGGCGCGTTCGGAGGGCGCCAATCTTTCCAGCAGCCTTCGGAGCAACGCCAGATCGGCCCGCGCGGATTGCTTCAACCAGGGGTATTGGACCTTGACGATGACGGCTCGGCCATCGTGCAAGCGGGCGCGGTGTACCTGTGCGATCGATGCGGCCCCGAGGGGCGTTGGATCGATGGCGAGGAAGTGTCTGGCCAACGGCGCGCCGAGCTCCTGCTCGATCACTTGACCGATCCGCCAAAAGGAAAGTGCGGGAACATCGTCGCGCAGTGAAACGAGCGCGTCTCGCGTCTCCGTGTCGAGGGTATCGACCCTCACTGCCGCCAGCTGGCCTAACTTTGTGAAGGGACCCTTCAACGTCCCAAGGACGGCAGGAAGACGGGTCGGCAGGCGAGATGGCCGTTTTGCTCCCCCACGGGACACGCTTGGAAGGACGCGGAGCAACATCACGATGCCGGCCAGGCCCGTGACGCGCGCAATCCACTCCAACCGCGCGAGCGCCCGGCTGAGGAGGGTGGGTCCAGGCAAATGGTCGGGATGCAACATGGTGGGCGGTCGGGACGCTACCGGCATGGGAATGATCCCACCACGCGCCACGAGGAGTCTCTGTCTGCTACCTCTTGAATCGCGGGGAAGCCGGCAGGCGTACTTCCTCGTAACTGCCGGCCCGACCGCCGGCCCGGATTGATGTCCGGACAAGGGGGAAAGCCATGATTCGAAGCCTCATCATTCTCGTAGCGGTGCTTGCTCTGCCGCTCGTCGCCATTGCCCAGGAAGATACGGCGGGCGGTACGCCGACCTTCGTAGAGGGCGACGTCATCACCAATGACAAGGTGGAATCGCTCAAGCCGTTCTTGCCGGAACAGTTCTGGTCGAACCGGGATTTCTTTTTCTACGAAGGCATGCAGCTCGAAATCGGCCCGTTCCAACGAGACTACAGCGAGGCGCCCGAGTATCTCGCGGCGACCGAGCGCTTCAAGGGCCAGGCGAAAATCGGGCCCGCATCGAGCCTCGAGAACTACACGGCCGGGCGTCCTTTCCCGGAGAAGATCGATTGCGCCGGCGACCCGGATGCCGGGACTAAGATCATCTGGAACTTCGACTATCAATGGGACGGCGACGGCTCGAATTCCAACTACTACTACTCCTATTGGGATCGCGGTGAGGAGCTGCCGCTGTACTTCCAGGGGACGGCAAAGACGATCCTCCTCTCTCATCGGATCGAGAAGCAGATGCTCGATGAGGACAACGGCGATCTCTTCCGTGGCGAAAAGAGGAAGAACGCATTCGGGGTGGAGGTCGAAGCGCCCTTCGATGCTCGTGGCATCATGCTGATGACCTATCGGTACAAGGAGTCGGATCGCCCGACGGCCGAGACCAAGAACGATGACACCTGGGTCTACGTTCCGACCCTCCGTCGGGTGCGTCGGATCTCTGCCGCCCAGCGGACGGATGCGGTTTCCGGGACCGACTTCACGTTCGACGATCTGCGCAGCTTCGCGGGAATCGTCCCACAGTACACATGGGAGTGTCTCGGAGAGGCAGACATCCTGGCGCCCATGAACTCTCGGGTGGCGGCCTACCCCTACAACGAGGATCGCAACTTCGGGCCTTACGGTCTGTCGTACGCGGATGATCGTTGGGAGATGCGAAAGGCGTGGAAGATCCGGTTCATTCCGGAGAACTCGGATCATCCGTACCATCACAAGGATATCTACATCGATCAGCAGACGTACGTGGCGCTCTACTCGTTCGCCTACGACCGCAAGAACGAGCTGTGGAAGATCATCACCCACAACCATCGTTGGAGTGGGGACGAGCTGACGGATGACACCAAGAGCAAGGACGGCTGGTACCACGGCTGGGATGCCGTGCCGGAGCCCCGAGACATGCGAGTCGTCAGTGACACGATCGTGAATGTCCAGACAGGAACGGGCAACCGGATCGAATTCTGGGATAGCCACGGAACCCCGCTCAAGAGCAAGGGCAAGATCCGACGCTACATCGACGTCGGTCGCCTGACCAAGGGTCGCTAAGCCCCTCGGCCGAAACGAGATGCGGGCCGGGCCCCCCAAGGGTCCCGGCCCGCTTTCTTTTTCTGACCCCGATCGAATCGCAGTGCCTCAAACGGGTGTCCCCCAGGGCGGGGCGTGGTAGCATGCCCCGTCCGAAACTGGCCGTCCTGCCAAGCCGGCTCCACCGTTCGAAAGGGCAACGACCATGCTCCATCGCCGCGTCCTTCCCCTGCTCGCCATCAGCTTGCTCTTTAGCGTGGCATGCCACGAGGTTCATTTCGAACCCCGCGGTGGTGCAGGCGAGATCGACATTCTCGACGACTTGTTCTCCCTGTCCGTAATCGATAGCGAGACCGTCATTGCCTCCGGATACTGGGGCGCGATCTATCGCAGCACCGACGGCGGCAAGAGTTGGACCAAAGCCACGACGCCCACCAAGAGCCTGATCTACGACATCAGCATGGCGGACGAGAAGGTCGGCTGGGCCGTCGGCCAGTTGGGCCTGGTCCTGTATACCGACGACGGTGGCCAGACCTGGATCAAGCAGAGCACGCCCAAGAGCGAGCAGGGTGTCCACCTCTTCTCGGTACAGGCAATCGACCCCCTCCGGGCCTTGGCCGTGGGCGAGTGGGGCACGATCATCGGCACGAAGGACGGCGGCAAGACCTGGCGGGACGATTCGCTCACCGTCAGCGTGACCCACCCGCAGTTCGTCTGGCTGACTGTGCATGACCAGGAGCGAATCCGAAACGGCGAGGCCGTGTTCGAGGACGTGGGACTCAACGATGTCTCGTGCCTGGCCTCGGATACCGAGAAATGCTGGATCATCGGCGAGTTCGCCTACCTCTTCCGTAGCGAGGACGGAGGCGATACCTGGGAGCGCGGCGAGATCCTGTCTGGCGTCAAGGTGGCCCCGATTCCCCTTGCATACAACGCGATCGAGATCACCGACGCAGACCGCGTGACCATCGCGGAATTCGCCCAGGGGATCGCCGACAAGCAGCACCTGAACATCGCGATCGAACCGCGGGTTTCGGCTCGAGAGATCAAGGCATTCGGCAAACAAGACGATCCCTTCCCGCTCTTCGAGATCATCGAAGCACGAACCCAGGAAGTTCAGTCGGCCGTCGAGGATGCGGGGGTCCTGTCGGACCGCATCCGTCGCCGCGGTGCGCCTCCCTGGGATTTCGAGGATTTCCTCGAGAAGGATCCGGATTTCCTGACGCGCTACTTCGAGAGCCGGCTGTCCGAGTCTCCGCAGATCGAGGTCACGATTGCCCAGAACCCGTATCTCTTCAGCGTGCGCTTCGCCGACGAGAACGAGGGCTATATCTCGGGCCTCGGTGGGGTCGTCCTTCGCAGCCACGATGGGGGCCGCACCTGGCGCTACGAGGATATTGGCCGGAAGTCCGCGATCTTCGCCGTGCATCCCTTCTCTGGGGAGAAGGCGGTGATCGTGGGCGAGAAGGGGCTGATCCGGCTCAGCTCGGATGGTGGGAAGACCTGGCAAGAATCGTCGGATCCGATCTTCCGCACCGTCTTCACGTTCATGCGCGGCGTCAGCTTCGTCGGCGACACCGGCTACATCGTCGGCCAGCGCAGTCTGGTGTTGCGCTCGGACGATGCGGGGCGGACCTGGCGGGCCGTTACACCGGAGAAGAGCCTGATCGTGGCGGCGGCGGGGCACTAGAGGCCTCCCAGGAGGCGCTGTTCTCGCTCAGTTCCTGCACGGGTCGCAGTCCCCCACACCCCCCGTGGGGAGACGTGGGCCGGCTGGCTATGCTCAAGGGGCTCCGGTGCCGGGCCGATTCTGAGAAGCTGGAGCGGATTCAGGAGGGCTTCAATGGCCGAGGCCGGGCAACGTCCCCGTGTTCTGGTGGTGGACGACAGCCGCTACTACAGGGAGCTTGCCAAGGACGTCCTCTGCACCCGCGCGGAGGTCGAGTGCTGCGCAAACGGCGCGGACGCGCTCGAAGCACTCTCACGTGAGCCGGCGGATCTGGTGCTGTCCGACCTCTCGATGCCCGGCCTCAGCGGGTTGGACCTGTTACAGCAGGTTCAACGGGAGCATCCGGGTACGGACTTCGTGTTGATGACGGCCCACGCCTCGGTGGACAGCGCGGTCGAGGCCTTGCGCATGGGTGCTGCAGACTACCTGCAAAAGCCCGTCCGGGCGGAAGACTTGATCCTGGTGATGGAACGCACGGTCGCGAGGCGACGACTGCTAGTCGAGAACCTGCGCCTGCGCGACGAGCTCGCCGCGTTCGAGGCCTGCAAGACATTGACCTCGTGCCTCGAGCCCGAGGATGTCTTCGCGGTGGGTCTCGATCTGGTCGTCCAGGCGGCCGGAGCCAGCAGCGGCTTCTGCCTGTACGGACGCCCCTCGTTGCCCGGCTCGCATGGCTTTCATACCCGCGGCATGGATGAGGAA
>JAFDCZ010000358.1 GCA_019312665.1 Deltaproteobacteria bacterium
GGATTGCGCTGATCGAGCCCGCCAACCCTCCGGTCGGTGAGGCCAGGCCGGAATGGGAGATCTACGCGGACCTGACGCGGAAGATCGGAGAGCGTGCGCAGGCGCGCGGACTGATGGCATTCACGGATCGGCAGGGAAGGAAGAAGAAATACGCGGAGCTTTGGGATTTGTTCACCATGAATGGCCAGGTCGCCACTCAGGAGGATGCCTTCAAGGAGTTGTTCAAGATCGCCGCAACCCTCGGGATCTTTCCGCTCTCCGGGCTCTTGATCGGCCAAGCTGCGGAGATCTCGTCGCTGCACGACCTCGTCCAGCGCTTCATGAAGAGCGGTGCGATCGACATTCGCTCGCTCGGGCTTCCGATCATGAAAGCGGTGAACGGAATGGACTGTAGCGCTGACACGCGCTGCTATCCGTTCAAATCGCACGTGGATGACAAGCAGACCTATCCCACCTACGCACGCCGAGCGCAGTTCTACATCGACCATGAGTGGTATCTCGAGCTTGGTGAGCAGCTGCCGGTCTACAAGCCGCCGCCCCAGATCGGCGGCGATCACCCCTTCCTGATCACCGGTGGCCATCCGCGACACAGTGTGCACGCGATGCACCAGACCAGCGAAACGCTCGCTGGCCTGCATCGCGGAGAGCCGGTCGTGCATATCAACCCGGAAGCGGCAGCAGAGCGAGGCGTACGCGACGGCGACCGGGTGCGGATCTACAACGACGTGAACAGCTGCGAGCTGATGTCCAAGGTGACGCCCACCTGTGCGCCGAATCAGGTCATCGTCTACCTCTGGGATGCGATGCTTTTCAAGGGCTGGAAGAACATCGACGATCTGCTGGTCGGGCTGCCCAAGCCGCTGCACTTCGCCGGCGGGTACGAACAGATCGGGCGCCGCAATCCAGGCGAGCAGATGCCGGCGTGTGGAAACGACCGCGGCGTGCGCGTCAATTTCGAGAAGACCTCATGAGCGACGACACCGGGTCGATGGCGATGGCGAAGGTGATACGATGACCTACTCGCCGGCGGGCAAGAAATCGACGCTGATGTGGAGCCGGCGCCAGCTGGCGACCATCATCGACCTGAATAAATGCCTGGCGTGTCAGACCTGCGCCGTTGCCTGCAAGGGTCTGTGGACGCAACACGCCGGGGCCGAACATATGCGCTTCGCCAATGTCACGACCGAGCCCGGCGCCGGCTATCCGCGGCAGTGGCGTGATCTGGGAGGCGGCTATGAGGGCGCTCGGACGCGTCCCGGCCAGCTGCCCTGCCTGGCGGACTACGGCGGCGGGCCGCGGCAATTCAATCATCGTGAGGCGACGCGGGAGGGCAAGGGGCAGAGCGTCCATCTGCAACTCCTGGACGCCGATGGACAGCCGCCGAGCTGGGGCTACAACTGGGACGAAGAGGTTGGAGCAGGCGACTGGCCGAACCCCTATTACATCAACCTCCCGCGCAAATGCAATCACTGCTCGAAGCCGCCCTGCGTCGACGCCTGCCCGAGAGGCGCCATCTACAAGCGCGAGTCCGATGGGATCGTTCTCATCGACCAAGAGCGTTGCGTGGGACACCGCGTCTGCATCGAGGCTTGCCCCTACAAGGCAATCTACTGGAACCCCGTCACGCAGAAGAGCGAGAAGTGCATCGAGTGCTTTCCGCGGGTCGATCAGGGAATCGCGCCAGCGTGCAACCGGCAGTGCGTGGGCCGGGCCCGCCACTATGGATATCTCGATGACGAGCAGGGTGCCGTGTACAAGCTCGTAAAGACCTGGCGCATCGCTCTGCCACTCCATCCGGAGTACGGGACGTCACCGAATGTCTACTATGTGCCGCCGCTTTCGCCGCAGGCGTTCGACGGCGACGGCAAGCTGCTCGACGAGATGAGGATTCCGCTGGAGCAGCTCGCGAAGCTCTTCGGGCCCAAGGTTTCGCAGGCCCTCGACACATTGCAGGCGGAGATCTCGAAGCGCAGGCGGGGCGAGTCCTCTGCGCTCATCGATCTGCTCGTCGGCCGAGAGTGGTCGAAGCGCTTCGGTCCCTTCACGGGAGACCCCGCGCATCGGCCTGGGGAGCAGGAAGGATGAAGGCCCATCGACTGCGAGGAGATTCGCAGGACCTCGCTGATCTCGGCGGCCGCTTCTGGGGCTCGGTTCCGAGCACCACAGTCGAGCTTGCGCCCGCGCCGCTCGTGAGGGTCGCACTCGTATCGCCGCAGATGTCCACGCGCGACGACCACGGCTCGGTCCGCAGCCTGCAGGTCCAGGCCGCCCACGACGGAGCCCAGCTGGCGTTTCGATTGGTCTGGCGAATGCTCGAGCCGCATACGATCGGCGACCTCGACCAATTCGCCGACGCGGTGGCAGTCATGTTTCCCATGCACCCGGAAGCCTCGGCGATTACGATGGGCGCGAAGAATCGCCC
>JAFDCZ010000359.1 GCA_019312665.1 Deltaproteobacteria bacterium
CCGGGTAAG
Organism: Deltaproteobacteria bacterium; assembly: GCA_019312665.1. Taxonomy (GTDB): domain Bacteria; phylum Myxococcota_A; class UBA9160; order UBA9160; family UBA6930. The sequence continues at coordinate 10 of JAFDCZ010000359.1, forward strand.
CCAAGCCACGTGCCCCCCGGGGCTAGTCGCTTGCGTCTTGAAGGATTCGTGGGGGTCTGGGCACTCAACTCCCTTGATTTCCGGGGGGTTGCGGGATCGGCTCGGACCGCCGATCCTACGGCCCGGGATCGCGAGGCTTCTCGGCCTCGCCTCCACCCCCTCCGCTCGGGCTGCCAGCAACGGAGCCGAGTGAATCCAGTGATGTGGCGGTACCGCTGCGCACGCTTACCGCCTCAGGAACCATGACCGCAATGACCGATTTGACAGAGACTCCGGTGCTCGAAGGCATCGTGCCCGAAACCGATGATGGCGGCGACCGCCTGGCTGGAATTTCCCGCCCGCTGGCCGAGGCCATGCGACGGCGCGGCTTCGAGGATTTGACCTCCGTGCAGCGGGCCGTGCTCGGGGCGGAATCTGAAGGGCGGGATCTGCGGATTTCTTCCCAGACCGGATCGGGCAAGACGGTCGCGATGGGCCTGGCCCTGGCGCGCCATCTGGCAGATGACGGTGAGAACGCCCGGAACGATCTGCCGGGTCCGAGCGTGCTGATGCTGGTGCCGACCCGCGAGCTTGCCATGCAGGTGCGCGATGAGTTGCATTGGCTCTTCGCCGGCGTGCGCGGCCTCGGGATCGAAGTCGTGATGGGCGGTACCTCCGTCGGTCTGGAACGGCGCGCGCTTTCCCGCCGGCCCCAGATCGTCGTGGGTACGCCGGGACGGACGCTCGATCATCTGCAGGCGGGAGCGTTCGTTGCCGACGCGATCGAGCACGTGGTTCTCGACGAGTCAGATCGCATGCTCGACATGGGCTTCCGCGAGGAGCTCGAAGCGATCCTCGAGAAGATGCCGAGCGAGCGCCGTACCCATCTCATGTCGGCGACCTTCCCTGCGGCGGTACGCAAGCTTGCCGACCGGTTCCAGCAGGACTCGCTGCATATCGAGGGCACGCGGCTGGGCGATGCCAACCGCGACATCCAACACATCGCTCACGTGGTGGACCAGCGCGAATGCTATGCGGCGATCGTGAACCTGTTGCTCTTGAACGAGGGTGCGCGCTGCTTGATCTTCGTCGAGCGCCGGCTCGATACGGCGAGGCTCGCCGAGAAGCTCTCGGGTGACGGTTTTCCGGTGCAGGCCTTCAGTGGAGAGCTGGCACAGGCCCAGCGCACGCGCACGCTGAACTCGTTCCGCGACGGTACGATGAGGACGCTGGTCTCGACCGATGTGGCGGCGCGCGGGATCGATGTGCCCGATATCGAACTCGTCATCCACGTGGACCCGCCTGGAGACGCGGATACCTATGTCCATCGCAGCGGCCGCACGGGCCGGGCCGGGCGCCCGGGCTGTAGCGTGCTGCTTGCCACGCCACGTTCACGCCGAAGTGTGGCGCGCTTGCTGGCGATGGCCCGCATCGAGATCGAGTGGAAGCCGGCCCCGAACGCAGCCAAGGTGAGAAAGCAGCTCCGCAAGCAGTATCGGCGCCAGATCCACGAGCAGCTGTCCTCCGAAGAAGCGCCGACCCAGCAGCAGATCGACTACGCGAAGGGGCTGTTGGACGGCCGCGATCCGGCCGCCGTGGTGGCCCTGCTCCTCGAGCTGGCCCAGCCGACCCCGGCGCGTCAACCGATGGAACTTCGCACCCCGGCTCCCGACGAGGCTCCCGCAGCAAGAGCGGCGGCATCGGGCTACGTGCGATTCTCGATCAACTGGGGAGAAGACGGCGGGGCGGCGGTCAATCGCCTGCTCGGGCACGTCTGCCGGCGTGGACAGATTCGCGGCCATCTGATCGGCGCCATCGAGATCGGCCCGACCGAATCGAGCTTCGACGTGGATGCCGGCTCTGCGGATCGATTCGAAACACTGGTGCGGAAGCCCGATGCACGTGATCCGAAGCTTCGCATCATGCGAATCGAAGGTTCGGCGGCTCCTGTGGGTCGCTCCGGTTTCAAGCATCGCTCGGGCCACGGACGAGAGGGTGCAGGGCCGCGGACAGGGAAGCGCTTTCCTGCGAAGTTCAAGAAGCGTCGCTAGGCGCGACTGCCGCTCGCTTCATCAAGCGGGCTCATTCTCCGCCAGCACCGACTCGATGGCATTGCCCAGCGCTTCGAGGCGGAAGGGTTTTCGGACGTAGGTCGCGAAACGTGTGCCGCGGAAGACCCATCCCGCAAAGCACGCATCCGATGGCCAGCAAAGCCGCTGCGGCCGCGGGCGCACCCGGCCGATCGACCTGGGACCAGAAAAGGCTCGCCAACAGCATGCCCGGAGCACCGGCCCCCAGGATCGGGACGAGGGCTTCGCGGAGGGCTCCCTCCGCGATCTCGTCAGGTCCTGCATCCTCGATCCGTAGAGAGACCGCCAATGACTAGCCTCCAATCGCGAGCGGCTGGGGGGGGTCGACGGCAGCTCTTCAGAGAATGGCATATTCCCCTCGCCATTGTCGCGGTTTCACCGACCGCTCGGTCAGCCTGCACGCTGCTCCGCCCGCCGAGCGACGTGGAGCTTGTTGCTCGCCTCGAGGCTGAGCAGCTTGCTGCGCTCGAACGACCAACGCTGGTTGCGCCAGTAGTCGGGCTCCTCGGGGTGATCGCGGATCACGGCCTTCTGGGCATCCCAGGCGGTGTCGTAGAGCCAGCGACTCATGCGGACCGTCACGGCCTCATCGTTCACGGCTTCGACGCGCGTGACGACGAAGGGCATCTCGGGATCGACGTTCTCGGCCTCACCCCGAAGGTCGAGCACGTAGAGATCGCCAATCATCGGCTCTGCGAGACGGGCGAGATTCGCCTCCGCCTCCCTCGCACCGTCGAACGAGAGCCAGCCAGGATTTCGCGGATCGCAGCGCCCGCAGCTGCTTTCAGCTGCTCGGGGATCTCGGCACCCACGCGTGTGAGGAAACAGGCACCGCACTCGATGCCGGGCTGGCTGCCAAAGGGGAGCGTCGGGATGTAGTAGAGGTGGGCGTAGCGCAAGACCCGGAAGCCACGGAGCGTCGTCTGCTCGCACTCGGGGCATGCCAGAGCCAGCCCCTGGCCGGCGGTGACGGTGGCGCGGGTTCCGTAGACGATCATCTGAGAGTCCTCCTGCCCTCTCGGTGGGCTGAACAGTGGGTCTCACCGATGCGTCTGGAGGTTCAATCGAAGCGTGAGCCGCCAGGTGGATCCGGCGATGGCTGGGGCGGACGATCCGCGTGTCCGGGCCTGAAGGCCTTTGGATCGGGTGTGTTGGCCCGTAGCGCCTTGCGTGGCACTGCCGCATCGTCCACCCATGCGGGCGTTCCAACAAGTCGATGTATTCACCCAGGAGGCAGGCCTCGGCAATCCGGTCGCTGTGGTCCTCGACGGCGAGGGCTTGAGCGACGCTCAGATGGCCGGCTTTGCACGCTGGACCAACCTTTCGGAGACGACCTTCGTGCTTCCCGCGGTCGCTCCCGAGGCCGACTACCGGGTGCGGATCTTCACTCCCAGCCAGGAGCTTCCCTTCGCCGGGCATCCCACCCTCGGAACCTGTCATGCCTTGCTCGAGGCGGGCCGGGTCTCCCGCTCGGAAGGCCTGGTGCAGGAATGTGAGGCGGGGTTGATCCCGATCCGTGTTGAGACGGACGGAGCACTTGTTTTCGCGGCGCCGCCCGCAAAGACGTCCGCCTGCTCCAGGACGGCGGAAGAACTGGCGGCGCTACTCGGTGGCGGGAGCGTGGCGAATCCGCTCCTCATCGATGTCGGCCCACGTTGGCTCACCCTGCGCCTGACGGAGCCGGGAGACATGGACCGGATCCAGCCCGACTATCCTGCGATCGCCGAAGCGACGCGCAGCAGTGGATGGGATGGAATCACCGCGTACGCCATCTCTTCGGAGGGCGGGGTCGAAGTGCGCTCTTTTGCGCCAGCGGATGGCATCGATGAGGATCCGGTGTGCGGCAGCGGCAACGCCGCCGTGGGCCATCATCTTCGTGCGACCGGGGCCGAGAGCCTTACGGGGGAATCCTACGTGGCCCGTCAGGGCCGCTTCCTCCAGCGAGACGGGCGCATCCGCGTGCGGATCGCAGATCGGGTAGAAGTCGGCGGCCACTGCATATCCGTGATCGTCGGCAGCGTGGCCATCTAGTGGGTCGGCTCGCTAGGCCAGTGCATCGAGCGCGAATTTCGTCGCAGCGGCCAGCAGCGCGGCGACGGGCAAGGTGAGCAGCCAGGCTCCAACGATGTCGCGAACCATTCGTCTGCGCATGGCACCGTTGGAGGCGCCGAGGCCGAAGATTCCACCCGCCGAGACGTGGGTCGTCGAGACGGGTAGACCGAGCCGCGAGGCGCCGATCACGAGCAGGGACGTGGTGAGATTTCCGGCCAGGCCCTCGGCCGGCGTCATGTCCGTGATTCCGTGGGCCAGGGTCTCTGCCACACCGCGGGATGCCCACCAGCCTCCTGCCGCCATGACGCCGGCGATGGCGCCAGCGCCGAGTGAGAGGGACGTGATGCCTGCCCCGGCCATCAATCCAAGGATCTTCGGAGTGTCGTTCAATCCGCGGGCGAAGCCGACCAGACTGGCACTCACGAGGTGGCTGCCAGAGACCACGTCATTTACCGCAATTCCAGCCACGCGGCCCGGGTAGCGTTCCCGGCAGGTTTCGAGATCCGCCATCAAGAGTTGCGGCGTGGGTGTTGGGGAGTAGGCCATCTGTCCGTCGCTGGTTACGGCGAGCCATTCCCCGTCGATGCAGACGCAGGTTTCCGGTCGGATGCCCATTCGCGTTGCGGCCGCGCCCCCGCCGCGGGCAAGCAGCCGGGCACCGAAGAACGCGAGCAGAGGGCCCACGAGCAGTGGAAGGACGAAGCTCTTCCCAAGTGCGCTGAGGGCTACGTCGCCTCCTACGGCCGCCAGGCCAGCGCCCGTGAGAGAGCCCACCAGGGCATGGGTCGTGGAGATCGGCAGATGGCGAAGCGTCGCCAGGCCGACGGTCGCGGCCGCGCCCAACCCGGCTGCAACGAGAAACTCGGGTGTCAACGCGGCGTCCGGGACCAATCCTTTTCCCGAGAACGCCCGCACCAGGGCCGAAGCCAGCACGACCGACACGAGCGCG
>JAFDCZ010000360.1 GCA_019312665.1 Deltaproteobacteria bacterium
GAAGGTTCTTGCGCGGTCGGATTCACGCTCCATCGCATGCTATGTTCGTGCCGCGGTAGCTAGACTCAATACCGGATCCCGTCGTCGGCAAAGCGCACCTCGCCGGTCTTTGCGTCGATGATCGCCTGCGGGTAGTAGTCGGCGCCGCCCGGCCTTACGTTCCACACCAGCAGGTAGTGGGGCGGATCCGGCCGTCCCCCCATTTCATTCCACAGCACCAGTTCCGCCCGGGGCTCGCAACCGTCCTCGGGCGGGAATGGCAGCCGTGTCGGGTGGGCGCTGGTAACGCCGATTTTTCGGTAGATGTCGATCGCTTCCTCACGCTCGACCTGGGGCCACAGATCGGCCTCAATGTCTCCGTCGCCGATGAGCTTCTCTTTGGCCCTGCGGTTGATGTCGTCTCTGGGCATCCCGCCGGAGTCGCCGTGGTAGAAGGCAAAATGCACCCGCCTGTAGAGAACTGGTAGGCCCTCGTAACGCTGCTCGCAATAAATGGAGGTGCCTTCAAAAACGCTGCCGTCGCTCCTCTCGATGCGCTCATCCTCAACCCGCGCCACGACGAGCGTATCGCCGATCTCGACGCCGATTTCCGCCAGCAGATCACGCGCTCGCTCCCGAGCTTCGTTCGAGAGAACCGGATCGCGAGGCCGCTGCGGCGCAATACAGGCCCTCGGGTACTCACCCGCGTCTGTGGGCCCACCGGCCTCGGGCAAGGTGATTTCACCGGCGGTGGTCTTCGGATGCCGGGGCGAAAGCGTCACGCGTCGGTTTACCGGGTTCGGCTCGCGCGCCCGTATGGGCGAGATCGAAACAGGATCAGGCCGCATAGAGCCCCCGATGGGAGTCGCGGCTCGGATGGGTCGCTCGCTGTCCCCCGCGCGTTGTACGTCCGCGCCCCCCCGCACCTTTCTGGGTTTCACCTGGGCAACCTTGCCGGGCTGATTCCTTGGTGCCTCTTGCAACACGAGGTAGGCCTGGGTGATTTGCAGGCTTGGTGGCTCGACGAAGCGACAGCCGCGATCGCACACCGAAGCTCGCACGGGGGGATGCAGTCGAAGGCGAAGCGCGCCTCGACCGGTGACCCGTTGCTGGAGGTTACTGGAGAGGGAGACCGTCAGGTCGACACTGAAGGGGCCGTCGAGGGGCTCGGTGCTCTGCTGGACACCGAGCCGACGCAGGGGTGCGACAGCAGGCCCCTTCACGACGGGCTCGACGATGAAAACGCTGAGTTCCGCCCCGCTCTTTGCTCGTTCACCGTCCGACCCGGCTCCTTCGAGGACACCCGGGCGAGCTCTGCCCTCGAGATGGAGCACCAGGGTTTCGAAGTCTTCGAGCGAGCGTCTGGCGTCAAAGCCGAACTCCCGATTCAAATCTTGCAGGATCAGCGGGCCGATGAGCGAGGGGAGGTCGACGCGTTGTTCCTCCGCCTCGGCGGCCAGTGGAACCAGGCTTGCGATCATCACGAGCACGAACACGACGTCGCAGCGCATGAGTTGGCCCCTTGGCTCTGGTGATGGGCTCCCACCGGTGACGCGCAGGCCCGCCGGCGTCGAAGGTGCAGACACCGTAGCGAATACCAATGTTTCACCGAGATGATTAGGCGGCAGGCATCCGGATGCCCCCGCGACTCCGGGTGCTTCATTTCGTGGTAGCGGGGGAGGGATTCGCGAGCAGCCTTCGGTTGCGAAGGCTGCTTGCCGCCGCGCATTTGCAATCTCGGGAGCCGTTTGCAACCATGACGCCCTTTCGTGAGGCGAACAGATCGATTGACGGAGGTAATCCAGTGTTTTCCAAGAAGGCAGTGATCGCGACGTTGGCGGTAGCGGGGCTCCTTGGGGCCTCAGCCCTGACTCTCGATGTGGACATTCGGTTGAAGGACTCCCAGGCGAATGCGGCCACGTCCTCGGCGAGCGCATGGTCTCGTACCAAGCCGTATCCGACGCAGGAGGTCTACTACCCGGGCACCGAGGCCCTTGGCGCCAATGAGATGCGGGTGATCGCTTGCGGAACCGGGATGCCGCAGCCGCGGCTGAAGCAGGCTGCCGCCTGTTTCGTGGTGGAGCTGGGCAACGGCGACAAGTTCATCTTCGACATGGGCGAGGGCTCGTTCGAGCGCATCATGGCGTTGGGCATTCCCCTCGATCAGCTCGACAAGGTCTTCCTCGGTCACTTGCACCTCGACCACGCGGGCGACTTTCCCGCCTTCTACTTCACCGGGCCCGTCAACAACCGGCTCACCCCGCTGCGCCTCTGGGGGCCGAGCGGCGTGAGGCCCGAGTGGGGGACGGAGACCTGGGCGGCGAAGATGCAGGAGCAATGGGCCTGGGAAAAGGCCGGTCGCGGCAGCGCTGTCGATCCGCGCGGCCTCCAGCTCGAGGTGAACGAGTTCGACTGGATGGCCGTCAATAACGTG
>JAFDCZ010000063.1 GCA_019312665.1 Deltaproteobacteria bacterium
GGGTGATCCAGCACGCGGAGTATGTCTCCGACCATCTCCGCGCCTATGTGAAAGAGCACGGTCTCGAACCGCCGGGCGCGACGGGACGCATCTGGCGGGTCGTGCGCGAGGACAAGCCCGCGACGTCAAGGCCGCCTCCCTTGGCGGATCTGAAAGATCAGCTTGCGGGTCTCGACCATCCGAATGGCTGGGTCCGCGATCGTGCGCAGCGTCGCCTGGCCTATGAGGCGGATCCTGCGGCTGTGGATGCGCTCCGCGCATTCGAGCGGTTCGGTCCCAAGGGAAGACAACACGCGCTCTGGGCCCTGGATCGGATGAACGCCTTGGATCTGGCGACCTGGCGTCGTGCGTTGTCCGATCCCGATCCGTCTCTCCGCAAGCTGGCCCTTCGCGTCGGTGAATCACTGCTCGAGGATCCCGCTGCAGTCGAGACGGTTCTGCCCTTGCTCTCGGATTCCGATGCCGCGATCAGGGTCCAGGCACTTCATTCGTTAGGCGCCACACCGCCTGCGAGGCGTCCGCTGGACATCCTGCTCCGTGCAGGGCGCGAGGGCGACGCGCTGGAGGCGCAGGCGGTGATCTCGAGCCTGGCCGGCGTCGAGTTGGTGGCCTTGCGGCAGGAGATCGACTCCACCCACGGGGCGGGTGAATGGATGGCCAGGCTTGCCGGGGCAGCCCATCTGGCCGCTCAGGCTGTCGGAGCCCCGGAATCGGCCGAGGTCGAGCTTCTCGACTGGATCGATGCGAGAAATGGAGACGATGTGGCCGTGTCGTTGCTCGAGGGCATCGAGGCGGCGCAACGGAGCCCCGGTGCCAGGAGGGTGGCGTTGGAAGCTCCCCATCCCCTGTTCGATGCGACGCGAGAGAGGTTCGAGCGTATCCAGCCCGTCTTGCGCCGTGTCCGCCGCCACTTCACGTGGCCCGGGGATCCAAGGCCAGGAGGGGCCCGTCCGCTCACATCCGACGAGCAGGAACGCATGGAACGGGGCGGAAAACTCTTCGCGATGAGCTGCGCCACGTGTCACGGCGCAGAGGGGCAAGGCACCGTCGGGCTCGCGCCGAGCCTCGTGGGTTCGCCTTGGGTGCGCGATGCCGACGAGTGGTTGGTACGCATCGCTCTCCATGGCTTGACCGGGCCGATTCGCATCCAGGACGAAGAGTGGAATCTCACCATGCCGGGGCATCGGTACGACCCGCGTTTCGACGACGAGGGTCTGGCGGGCGTGCTCACCCACTTGCGACGCTCTTGGGGCCATGCGGAGGAGCCCATCGCGCCGGAGACGGTGGCCAAGATTCGTGCGGCGACCGAGGCGCGTTCACTTCCGTGGACGGCAGCGGAGCTCATCGAGTTGGAGGTCGACCACAGGCTCGATCGCTACGCAGGCCTCTACAGCGTCCCGATCGTGGGAATCGAGATCCTGGTCAAGCGCGATGCGTCTGTTCTCACGATCGGATTGAGCGAAGGAGGACGAGCCCCGCTGGCCGAGGTCGATGCGGGCTTGTTCATCGGCGAAGGCATCTCGATCGAGTTCGATGAAGATGAGGAGGGTGAGGTCAGCGCGGCCAACGTTACACGCGAGGGGACGACCTTCCCTATATCGCGAGTCGAGTAGGCCGGACTCACACCGGAAGGGCACTTCCCTTCCCACCTGACGCGCGGGATTGGATCAGGCAAGCTCTCGACGTGCAGTGCAACCGTCTCGTGATCCTGGTTCTGCTCCATGCCCTGGCGGCTTCGGCCCATGCGCAGGCTTTGGACGAGCTGGCGGCGTTCGAGCCTTTCGAGCTGTCGGAAGTCGCATCTGAACTCGAAGCCTCGGCGCGGCTGAAGGCCGAAGCCCGGCTGCTGGCGGTGACGGATCCCGCCGTCGATCGCCTGCGCGAGGAAGTACGAGCCGCGAGCCGGAAGCTCGTTGCGGATCGCCAAGGGCTCCGCGAGTCGCTTGCCACGGCGCCGAGCCGGGCCGGAGCGATCGAGCTCGAGGACGAGTGGATCGACCGGGTTGCGGCCGCCGAGGTGTGGCGAGAAGTCTTGGACCGGCGCCTCGACTCCCTCGAGACGACCCGCGATCAGTTGATCGACCGGCGAGGGCGCTGGGAGGCGACTCTTTCGAACGCACAGAAAAAATCCGCGCCGGCCGGGGTGAGGCAAGCTCTTCGGGCGGTGTTGACTGGCCTCGATGAAAGCGATCGGCTCATCTCCGAGAGCCTGGGCCGCTTGTTTGCCCTGCAGCAGGAACTCTCCGGCCTGGAGGCGGGGATCGAGGCGGCAGAGGGCGAAATCGAAGCCTATCGCGAGACACGGCGGGCGAGCCTGCTCGACGCCGAAGCTCCGTCATTGTGGACACTGGATCTGGACGAGAGCGAGCAGCCGCTGATGAAGCGAGCAGGCGACTCGGCTGGCAGCGATTTCCGGACGTTTAGCGAGTGGTGGCGTGCTCCAACCGCGCCTCGTGGCCGGGTCGCTGGGCTGGTGCTCGGTGCGCTCGCGCTGATCTTCGGGCTACGTGCACGCGCACGGAAGTGGGCAGAAGACGATCCTCGGCGGGAGCGTGGCAGACTGTTGCTGCGCCGGCCCTGGTCCATGGCATTGATCGCAGGATTGGGTGTCGCGGCCCTGACCACACCCGACGTGCCGCGCCCGGTCGTCGAGTTGATGGGCCTGGTATTCCTGCTGCCCGCCCTGCGTGTGCTTTCGGTAGCGGTTCCCCGACGGTTCCATGCCGTGCTGATCGGTCTGGCCGGGTTCTGGGTCTTCGATCGCATGCGCGGAATCCTCGCGCCTCTCGAGCTTCTCGAGCGCTGTCTCCTGCTGGCCGAGCTGGTGGCGGCGCTCGGCATCTTGCTTTGGATGCTGCGCCCGAAGCGCCTCGAGAAGGACGAGGCATGGCAGCTCACGAGTCCTTTCCTCCTATGGGTCCTGACGCGGCTGGGTGTGGCGCTGCTGCTGGTCTCGATCTTCGGGAACGTGTTCGGGTACGTGGAACTCTCGCGGGTCCTCGGCGAGGGTGTGTTCCATTCGGCTTATCTGGGAGTCGTGGTCGTCGGCGTACTGCAGGTGGCTCGCAATTTCCTGGCCATCCTGTTGGGGAGCCAATTCGCGACGGCCGCGCGCATGATCCGCTTGCATCCGCGCCGCGTCGAACGCGCGGCCAGGCGCGGCATGGCCTGGGCAGCCGCCCTGACTTGGCTCCACATCTCCCTGGATCTGTTTGGCATTCAGGAGGTGGCCTACGAGACGGTTTCTTCGCTCCTCACGACGCCAGTCAAGCTGGGCGAGGTCGCACTCCGCCTGGGAGATCCGGTTCTGCTGATCGTCGTGCTCTGGCTCGCCGTTCAGATCTCGAGGTTGCTCCGCTTCGTTCTCCAGGAGGAGATCTTTCCGCGGGTTCGGGCGCAGCGGGGCGTGCCGAACGCATTCTCGACGATGCTCCACTACGCCGTCATGCTGCTGGGCTTGTGGATCGGATTCTCGGCGATCGGCATCGAGTGGGACCGGTTCGCGATCGTGATCGGTGCGTTGGGTGTGGGCATCGGCTTCGGCTTGCAGAACGTGGTGAACAACTTCGTGTCCGGCCTGATCCTGTTGTTCGAGCGTCCGGTGCAGGTCGGCGACACGGTGCAGATGGGCACCGTTCACGGGGATGTCCGCCGCATCGGAGCTCGCTCCAGCACGATCCGGACCTGGGATGGCTCGGAGATCATCGTGCCCAATGCCGACCTGGTTTCCCAGCAAGTGATCAACTGGACGCTCTCCGACCGGCGGCGCCGCATCGACATGGAATTCGGAGTGGCCTACGGAACCGATCCGGAGGTCGTGCAAGCGATCCTGCGCGAAGCGGCGAGTGACCATTGTGAGGTGCTCGAAACGCCGACCCCGATCGCTCTCTTCACCGGCTTCGGAGACAGCGCGCTTCTCTTCGAGCTCCGCGCCTGGGTGCGGGATCCGGAGTTCTGGATGCTCGCGCGCAGCGACATCAACATTGCGGTCAACGCGGCACTGGCAGAAGCCGGAATCGAGATACCGTTTCCCCAACGCGACGTCCATTTTCGCACGCCGCTCGAGCAGACACCTCGAGAGGAGCCGGAGGCCACGGAGTGAGCGCGGTGCAGACCTGCAGGCGCACTGTCGCGTTTGTGCTGCACGACGAGACCGTCTCGAGCGCGGAGAAGGACTACTACGTGGCACGCCTCTTGCTCCCTTGTCCCGTCATGCGACGAGTCCTTCGGCGCTCTCGGTAGGCTCCCCTGTTCTTTCTGGTGTTCGTGACTCCGGTTGTGTCCTTCGCTGGAGGCGAGACTGGGCAGGAATGGGCGCACACCGAGGGCGCTTAGGGGCCGCATCGGATTGCTGAGGGGGAACTGGATCCAAGTCCGGCGTCGCCGGTCGAACCGGTTTCTTGAACCCGGAAATCGATTTCAACCATCGGGTCCCGACCTCGTTACCCTGCCTGGGATGGGAGCAGATCGTCAGGAACGATTGAGGGCGGGCTGGGCGTCAGCGGCTGTGGGTGCGTCGGTGTTCGCGGTCAAGCTGGCAGCTTGGATCGTGACGGGCTCCACCGCCGTTTTCGCGGATGCAATGGAGTCCGTGGTCAACGTCGTTGCTGCGGCGCTTCTGCTCGTCAGCCTGTATGTGGCGTCTCGTCCGGCGGATGAGGGCCACCCCTATGGCCACGGGAAGATCGAGTATTTCTCGGCGGGGATCGAAGGCGCACTGATCGCGGTGGCAGCGGTGTTGATTGCGGTCGAATCCGTTGGCGCGCTGATCTCCGGGGCGAGCCCGCAGCGCATCGGTCTCGGGCTCGGGCTGGTGGTGGCTGCCAGTGTCGCCAACGCGTTGCTCGGCGTCTATCTGCTGCGAACGGGCCGCCGTACCCACTCGGCGGCGCTGGTGGCGGATGGCAAGCACGTTCTGGCCGACGTCTGGACGAGTGCCGGGGTGATCGTCGGCATGGCGGCGGTCTGGGCCACGGGCTGGGCGCGGCTCGATCCGTTGGTGGCGCTGGTCGTCGCCGCGCACGTCTTGCGAGAAGGTTGGCTGCTGGCAAAGGACGCCGCCGCGGGTCTTATGGATGCGGCCGATACCGACCTGCTCGAACGCCTGGCGACAACTCTCGGCGAGCAGCGACAGGAAGGCTGGATCGACGTTCACGGCCTACGCGCCTGGCGAGCGGGAGCCGACGTTCACGCGGATCTGCATCTGGTCGTCCCCCGCTACTACGACGCAGACCAACTCCACGGAATCCACGACGCCGTGGAGCATGCACTGCGAAACGATGTGCGGGCTGGAGACGTAGTCGTCCACTTCGATCCTTGCCGCCCGCCCTACTGCAAAGGCTGCGCGATGGAGGATTGCCCTGTACGCAGCGCCGTCTTCAAAAGCCGGCTGCCGCTCGACCGCAGCCAGGCCGTACGCGAAGACTCGGCAGTGGAGCTTCAGCTGGAATAAGTCAACGAGCGGAGACGGGCCGCATCTCGCCGGATTTCAGCCGCCCCATGTAGTCGTCGAGCGCGACGCGAATCTTGCCCGAGAGCATCACGACGCCGATGATGTTGGGCACCGCCATTCCGAGGATCATCAGGTCGCCGAAATCGAGTACGGGCTGGGCCTGGAAGATGGCGCCTAGCCATGCGAAGGCCAGGAAGAGGGCCTTGTAGAGAGGGATGCTGCGCAAGCCGAAGAGCTGCACCCAGCATTGCTCGCCGTAGTAGCTCCACGAGATCATCGTGCTGAAGGCGAACAGCACGGCCGTGATTCCGAGCACGACCTTGAACCAGGGGAAGGCACTCTCGAAAGCCCAGCTGGTCATGGTGATGCCGGAGAGACCTTCCTGGAGGTGTGCTCCCGTAACGACGATCACCAGGCCCGTCATGGTGCACACCACGATCGTGTCGATGAACGGCTCGAGCAGCGCGACGATGCCCTCGCGGATCGGCTCGTCCGTGGTCGCGGCGGCGTGCGCGATCGCAGCAGAACCGGTTCCAGCTTCATTCGAGAAAGCGGCGCGACGGAAGCCCTGGATCATCGCACCGATCAAGCCGCCGGCGGCGGCGGTGGGCGCGAAGGCCTCGCGTACGATGGTGCCCAACGCGGCGCCCAGCTCACCGGCGTGCATCAACAGGATGACCGCCCCGGTCAACACGTAGATCGTGCACATGATCGGAACGAGGTAGCCTGCGACCTCGCCGATGCGCCGGATCCCGCCGACGATCACCAACCCGACGACCACGGCCAGTACGCCGCCAAAGAGGATCGCGCCTCCCGTGTTGTCGAGCATGGGGATCAGGCTCGCGAACTGGGCGAAGGATTGGTTCGATTGGAACATGTTGCCGCCGCCGAAGCTCCCGCCGATGCACATCACCGCGAAGACCACGGAGAGGACCTTGCCGAGCCTGGCGTATCCCAGTTCGGCGAGGCCGTCGCGCAGGTAGTGCATGGCGCCGCCAGAGACGTGCCCATCCACTCGAATCGTCTTGTACTTCTGTCCGAGCGTGCATTCCGCGAATTTCGACGTCATGCCGAGGATGCCAGCAATGACCATCCAGAAGATCGCTCCCGGTCCCCCGACTCCGACAGCCACAGCGACACCGGCGATGTTCCCGAGGCCGACCGTTGCCGAGAGGGCCGCGGAGAGTGCCTGGAAATGGGAGATCTCACCGGTTTCCCCGGGCCGGGTGTAGCGCCCCCGCACGCAATCGATGCCGTGGCGGAACGCGCGCACATTGATGAACTGGAAGCGCAGGGTGAAGAAGGTGGCGCCGAGCATCAGCCAGACGACGACGATCGGCAGCTTGATGCTGTCGTCCCAGAACGCCAGATCGAAGAAGAGAACTTCCGAGACCCAATCGACCAGGACGGTCTGGAAGAGGCTCTCGAGGCTGGCAAGGAAACCTGCGTTCTGTTCCATGGTCACGTCGCTCCCGGGTTCGTCGGGCCCGAGGGGGAGCGGGCCGTGATGGGTAGATGGCAGGTTCAGGGGTCTTGTCTAGCATAAGCGGTCCTCATGACAGCAGCGACCCTCTCCGAGCACGCGTCCAAGAACCTGTTGGCCGAGTACGGCGTTCCGATCTGCCGCGAGGCCGTGGGTGCCGACGCCGCGGCTGCGGCGGCTGCGGCGGAGCAGATCGGCTTTCCGGTAGCCCTGAAACTTTGTGGCGACGCCATCGCTCACAAGACCGAACGCGATCTGGTCCGGCTCGGCCTTGGCGACAAAGCTGCTGTTCAGGGAGCCGCAGAGGAACTCCTGGCAAGGGCGACCCCCGAAGACGGCGCGGTCGAATTGCTGGTCGCCGAGATGGTTGCAGGCCGTCGCGAACTGATTGCCGGCCTGGTCCGCGATCCTCAGTTCGGTCCCTGCGTCGTGTTGGGGCTCGGCGGCATTCTCACCGAAGCATTGAAAGACGTCGCGTTCGCCGCGGTGCCCATCGATCGGGCGGCTGCCCGCGGCTTGATCGGGCGGTTGCGCACCTCACATCTCATCACCGAGCCCTTTCGCGGAGAGCCGGCCGCTGATCTCGATGCATTGGCGGATGTATTGGTTGGCCTTTCACGCCTCGCCGAGGCTCGGCCCGACATCGCCAGTGTGGACGTCAATCCGCTGATTCTGCGCGATGGGAAACCCGTCGCGGTCGATGGCCTGGTCGAGCTTGGGGACGCAGCGGCGCCCCTGACAGGTTCGACCGCAGCCGCAGGTTCGCCGCCGCCGACGGATGCCAGTTTGATCGAACGCTTCCGTCCGCTCTTCCAGCCTCGTGGCATCGTCATTGCGGGCGTTTCTTCGCATCCCGGGAAATTCGGGTTCGTGACGTATCACAACCTTCTTCGCTTCGGGTACCAGGGGAAGCTCTTCCCGGTGACGCGAGATGGCGGAGAGATCCTGGGGCGGCCGACGCTGGCGGGGATTTCAGAGGTGCCTTCGGGCGAAGCGGATCTCGTCTTCGTCTGCACGCCCTACCAGGCGAACATCGAATTGCTGCGGGTCTGCGCCGAGCGCGGAATCCGGGCCGCTTTCATTGCAAGCGGTGGCTACGGAGAGGCCGGGGAAGAGGGGCGCGAACGAGAGCAGGAACTCATCCGGGTCGCGGACGAGCTCGGCATGGTCGTGGCCGGGCCCAATGGCCAGGGCGTCATCTCGACGGGTCCCTCCATGTGCGCGCAGATCGTCGCACCCTACCCGCCGGCGGGTCGCATCTCGGTGGCCAGCCAGAGCGGCAATCTGGTATCGAGCTTCCTCAACTACGCCGTACTCACGGGTGTCGGTATCTCGAAGGCGGTTTCTGCGGGTAACTCCGCCCAGACCAGCGTGCCGGATTTCCTCGAGTACTTCGCGGCGGATCCGGAAACGGCAGTCGCGCTCACCTATCTGGAGGGGATACCCGACGGACGTCGTTTCGCTGAGGCGGCGCGGCGGGTGACGGCGAAGAAACCGTTGGTGCTGGTCAAGGGTGGCGTGGCCGCGGAGGGCAAGCGAGCGGCGGCCAGTCATACCGGCTCCCTCGCCAGTGACGACCGGGTTTTCGACGGTATTGCACGTCAGGTCGGTGCCATCCGCGCGCCTAGCGTAGAGCACGCCTTCGAATGGGCCGCGACCTTTGCCACCCAGCCCTTGCCGCGTGGCCGGCGCACGATCGTGTTCACGACCGCCGGCGGATGGGGAGTCTTGGCGGCGGATGCCTGCGCCGAAGCGGGCCTCGAGCTGATGAAGCTGCCCGAGGATCTTCGCGCCAAGATCGACGGCATGGTTCCGCCGCGTTGGAGCCGGAGCAACCCGATCGATCTGGCCGGCGGCGAGACGCGGGACACCATCCCAGAAGTGCTCGACCTGATCTGCGCCCACCCGGAAGTCGACGCGGTCATCCACCTCGGCCTCGGCATCCAGGCTTCCCAGGCCGAAGCCTTTCGCTCTGGCGAGTTCCACCCGGATTTCGGCCTCGACCGGATCGCCGACTTCCACGCCCGCCAGGATCGCCGCTATGCCCAGGCCGCTCGCGAAGCCTCAGAGCGCCATGACAAACCCGTGCTGAGTGCCACCGAGCTGGTTTATGCCGATCGCGCCTACGGCAATTCGGGCCCCGTAGGCGTCCGCGAAGAAGGCCGCGTCTGCTACCCCAGCGCCCACCGTGCCGTTGCCGCCCTGCGCGCCCTCGTCGAATACGCCGAATTTCGCCGCAGTTGAACGCAACACAGGAGCGTCTCCTCCGTCGTGTTCAGAGGAAGATCTTCGGGTCGACGTCCACGCCGATCGGGCAGTGGTCGGAGCCGCGGGTGTCCGGGTGGATGAAGGCGCCCTGGACGAAGCGCATGGCTGCGGCTGAGGCGAGCACGTAGTCGATCCGCCAGCCGATGTTCTTCTTGCGCACACCGAAGCGCTGGCTCCACCACGAGTAGTGCTCGGGCCCGGGTTCGAAGTGCCGGAACGTGTCGACCCAACCCGCGTCATGCCAGCGGTCGATTTCCTTTCGCTCGACGGGCAGGAAGCCGCTGGTCTCCCGATTGCCCTTGGGCCGTGCCAGATCGATCTCCCGGTGGGCGGTATTGAAATCGCCCATTACGAGCACCCGGAAACCGCCGCGGCGCAGGCGGTCGAGGCGTTGGAAGAGCGCGCGGTAGAAGCGCAGCTTGTAGGGCACGCGGCTGTTGTCCCGATCCTTGCCGCTTCCGTTCGGGAAGTAGATGTTGGCGACGATCAGGCGACCGAAACGGGCGATCTGCACGCGGCCTTCGTCGTCGAAGCTGCGCTGGCCAAGGGCCGTCTCCACCGCATCGGGTTTGCGGCGGGCGTACAGGCCGACACCGCTGTAGCCGGGGCGTTTGGCGGCGGAAAACTCCGCATGCCAACCGTCAGGCTCTGTCAAGCCGGGGGAGAGCTGGTCCGGGTTGGCACGCACTTCCTGCACGCCAACAATCTCCGCCTCCGAGTGATCGAGCCAGCGCCGAAAGCCTTTGCGTTCGCAGGCACGCAACCCGTTCACGTTCCACGAGAGAATTCGCATGGACATCGGTGGGCGACTCAGCGATCCGGATCGAGGTAGGTGTACTCCCAGAGGCCCTGGTCGTAACGGCGGCGGAGCAGGCGGGTTTCTTCGAGGCTGATGTCGCCACGCCGAAGGGCGCTCTCGGTGAGCCGCCGAACCTTCTCCTTCAGGGCGCTCTGGTCGTATTGGACGTAGGCGAGTACTTCGCGCACGTCGTCGCCCTCGACCACGTGATCGATCTCGTAGCTGCCGTCGTCGGAAAGGCGCACGTGCACGGCGTCGGTATCCCCGAAGAGATTGTGCAGATCGCCGAGAATTTCCTGGTAGGCACCCATCAGGAACATTCCGAGGTAGTAGGGGGCACCATCTACGGCGTGCAGTTCGAGCACACTCTTGACGCCATGTATGTCGATGAACTGGTCGATCTTGCCGTCGCTATCGCAGGTGAGATCGGCAATGACGCCGCGCCGGGTGGGCTCTTCGTCGAGACGATGGATCGGCATCAGGGGAAAGAGTTGCTTCACGGCCCAATGATCCGGCGCGCTCTGGAAGACGGAGAGGTTCCCGTAGTAGGTGTCGGCGAGGGCCTTCTCCAAGGGCCTCAAATCCTCGGGAATCTCCGGAAGCTCCCGCGAGAGTTGTTGGATCCTGTCACAACAGGCCCAGAACCATCGCTCGATCCGGGCGCGATCGTGCAGATCGAGCTGGCCGTGGGCGAAGAGAGTTGCGGCATCTTCCTTCAGCTGAATGGCGTCGTGGTAGCACTCGAGAAGATTCTTGCGGTTGACGCTCTCGAAGGTCTCCTCCAGATCGCGAAGGATCTTGGGGTCGTCCTCCGCAACGGGCTGGGGACGCGAGCTGGGCTTTACATCGTTGACGCCGAGCACGTCGAAGAGCAGCACGGAGTGATGGGCGACCATCCAGCGCCCGGCCTCGGTGACGAGATCCGGATGCGGTACGTCCTTCTCGTCGCATACCTCCTGGATCGCTGAAACGACATCGTTTGCGTATTCCTGCAACGAGTAGTTCTTCGACGAATGGAAGTGTGTGCGCGAGCCGTCGTAGTCCACGGCCAGACCGCCGCCGACGTCGAAGAGCGAGGGGCGGGCCCCGAGTTCATGCAGGCCTACGAAGATG
This sequence comes from Deltaproteobacteria bacterium, assembly GCA_019312665.1. Classification (GTDB taxonomy): domain Bacteria; phylum Myxococcota_A; class UBA9160; order UBA9160; family UBA6930. The sequence continues at coordinate 11,116 of JAFDCZ010000063.1, forward strand.
CGGCTGGCCTCGCGGAGCGCGTCCTTGTGCGCACGGATCGTCGTGATCTGGGAGCCGATGTGGAAGTGCAGGAGCTCCAGACACTCCAGCATGTCTTCGTGTCGCAGGCGGTCGACGGCTTCGACGATCTCCGCTGCGGTGAGCCCGAACTTCGACCGGTCTCCCGAGGATTCGACCCATTTTCCTGCGCCGCGGGCGGAGAGCTTTGCCCGGATGCCGATGTGAGGGCGGATGCCGAGCTCCGTGGCCACCTTGATGACCAGCTCCAACTCGTGGTAGCGGTCGATCACGATCATGGGCGTGCGGCCGAGCCGTTGCGCCAGGAGCGCCGTCTCGATGTAGGCCCGGTCCTTGTAGCCGTTGCAGATGATCAAGGCGTCCGGCGTATCGAGCAGCGCCAGTGCGATCAGAAGCTCCGGCTTGCTGCCGGCTTCGAGACCGAGGCAACTACTCCGACCCAGCGTGACCATCTCTTCGACGACGTGGCGTTGCTGGTTCACCTTGATCGGATACACGCCCCGGAAGCGGCCGCGGTAGCCGTATTCCCCGGTCGCCTTTCCAAAGGCGCCGGCCAGGTGCTCGATCCGGCTCTTCAGGATGTCCGAGAAGCGAACCAGCAGCGGAGTGCGCAGGCCTCGCTCGCGCAGATCCTTGACGAGGGCCGGAAGCGCGATCGAGGGCCCGCCCGCACCGCGGGGCTGCACCTGGAGATCGCCGTTCGTGTCGATCTCGAAGTATCCACGGCCCCAGTTCTCGACGTTGTAGAGCTCCCGGCTGTCGCGGGTCGTCCAGCCGTGCATCAGGCAGGCCCCTCAGGGAGCGGCTCGTCGCGCTCTTCGCCGGTGCGAAGCTCGCGCACCCGGGCGACGCCGCGCGAGAGCTCGTCCGGGCCGATCAGGTAGATGCGCTCGGCACCTGCACGATCTGCGTCCGCCAGCGCGCGCTTGGGCTTCATCTGGCCTAACACCAGTTCGACGGATTGGCCTGAGCGGCGCAGGCTCGAGGCCAGGGCCTGGGCTCGAGGGCGTTCCGCATCGCCAAACGGGAAGATCACGGCGTCGAGCGTGCGGGGCAGCTCTGGAAGCAGGCCCTTCTCGTCGAGCAGTTCGGCGATCACCGCATCGCCGAAGCCGAAGCCAACCGCCGAAACGGGCTTGCCGCCGAGACTCTCGATCAACCGGTCGTAGCGCCCGCCTCCGCAGACAGCCCGGAGCTTCCCTCCGGTATCGAACGCCTCGAATACGATTCCCGTGTAGTAGGCGAGGCCTCGCACGACCGATGCGTCGAAGACCACGCGATCGGCGATGTCGTAGGCTTCCAGCAGCGCGAACAGGCGCTCGAGATCGGCCAGCGCGGCAGAACCGGCAGGCGCGCTCTTGCGCGCCTCCTCGAGGCCGCCGACCTGGAGCAATGCGACCACATCCAGGGCGTCTGGTTTCGGCAAGCGAATGGCACCATCCGGATCCGCCAACTGATCCACGACCGCATCCGCGCCGATCTTGTCGAGCTTGTCGATCACCACGCAAAGAGGCTCGAAGGCTTCCGGGCGGTCGCCCAGGAAGCGCTCGCGCAGGGTTTCCTCGAGCAGGGCGCGGCTGTTCACGCGCATCCGCACATCGCCGGCGCCGAGGCCCATCGCGTCCATTGCAGAAAATGCTGCGTTGATCAGTTCGGCCTCGGCGGCTACGCCCGGTTCACCCCAGACATCCATGTTCCACTGGTAGTGCTCGCGGCGCCGCCCCCGGGTCATGCGCTCGTAGCGCCAGCACTGGGGGATCCCGAACCACCGGATCGGCCAACGCAGGGCACCCTGACGGGCCATCACCATCCGTGCGAGGGATGGCGTGAACTCGCTGCGCAGGGCCAGGTGCCGATCGTGAAGCTCGAAGTGGTAGAGCTGGTCCACGATCTCTTCACCCGCCTTGCGCATGTACAGTTCGGCATGCTCGAGGATCGGTGCGTCGACTTCTTCGAAGCCGAAACGTCGGGCGGTCTCTCGCCAGATGTCGAAGAGCCACGTGCGCAGGCGCAGATCCTCGGGGAAGAAATCCCGGGTTCCGCGCGGAGGCTGGGTGTTGATCTTGGCCACGGGCAGTCGGTAACACAGTCTCCCCGGCAAGCCAGGTCAAGCCCCCTCAGCGGAGAACCGAAACAGGTACGCGGGGTTCCGAGTTTGCTACACCCCTCGCCCCCGGGCCGCAGAGGCCCGATTCCCTCAGGAGATCACCGTGGTTCGTCGCATCCTGCCTGCCCTCATGGTCGTCATCGGCCTGGCCCTGGCCTGTGGCTCTGCTGAGGAGCCTGCGGCCAAGGCTCCGGCAGCGGCCGCGACGCCGGCTCCCAAGGCCGCAGCTGAGGTGCCGGCGGATCTGCCCCTTGGCCTGCTGGTCGCCATCTCCAAGTTCGAGCGGCAGGACGGCAAGCCGCTGCCCAAGAGCGAGCTGATGATGCTGGTGCGTGAGGGCGGCAAGTGGACGACGACCCAGATCGGCGACGCGGACAGCAACGTCTTCCACAAGGCGATGGTCTACACGCCCCCGGGCCAGGCGCCGGGCATCCTCACCCTGGGTGGTAGCGAGGCGGCTCTGAAGCTCTGGCGAAAGGGTGCCGACGGCCAGCTCGCGCCGGTGGAGACCCTGTGGCAAGAAGATTTCGGCGGCAAGTTCAGTCGCATGCGCGACGCCGAGGCAGCCGATCTCTTCGGAGATGGCAACTCCGCGCTGGCCGTCGCGACCCATGACCAGGGCGTGTTCGCGGTCGTGCGGCCGAAGACGGGCGGGGGCTACGACGTCATCAAGATGGACGCAGAGCCGGACAAATTCATCCACGAGATCGAGATCGGCGATCTCGATGGCGACGGTGTGTTGGAAGTCTACGCGACGCCTAGCGACCCCAACAAGCTCGATGGCAAGCCCCAGCACGGCGAGGTCGTGCGCTACATCCCGGCCACGAATGAGGGACGAGTCGTCGTAGCGGATCTCGGCGGTCGCCACGCCAAGGAGATCCTGGTCGACGACGTGGACGGCGACGGACGAGACGAGCTCTACGTGTCGATCGAGGCCGCCGAGGGCGGCGATCTGGAGATCCGCCGCTACGACGCAGATACGGACCCGAAGGCCGGCTACACGGTTGCGACCCTTTCCGATCCGATGGCGCGTTTTCTCACTGTCGGCGACGTGGAAGGCGATGGCGCCAAGGAGATGGTGGTTGCGGCCAAGGATTCCGGCCTGTGGATGCTGCGGCCCGGAGAGGATCCCAAGGCCGTCTGGAAGAAGTCCCTGATCGACGCGAAATCCAAGGGTTTCGAGCATGCGGCATTGCTCACCGATCTCGACGGTGACGGTCGCGACGAACTCTACGTCGCGAGCGACGACGACAAAGAGCTACGCCGCTACGTCTGGCAGGACGGCAAGATCGACCGCGAAGTCATCCACCGGCGCAGCGAAACCCTTCCGATCCTTACCTGGAACCTGATGCCCGTCCCCGTGGAGCTGATTCGCTAGACGGGCGGGGACGTTCTTTCCGCTGTTTCCGTTACCCGGTTTCCCGCGAAGCGGGAAACCGGGTAACGGAAACAGCGGAAAGAACGTCCCCGCTAGTCTCGGGCGACGTGCATCATTGCGTCGAGCGCGATCTCGATGCATTGGCCCATGTTGCGGTCGAGGTCGATCTCGGCCGGGCCGGGCCAGGGGGTTCGGTCGGAGACGACGCAGATGCAGCCGGCCCGAACGCCAAACAAGCCTGCCAGTGTGAGCAGCACGCCGGACTCCATTTCGCAGTTCTGCACGCGGGCCGCGCGCAGATCAGCGATGCGGTTCGGGTGATCCGCCGTCCAGTAGTCGTCTACGCTCATCGATCCCATGCCATCGCTCTCCGTCAGGACGGCGTTGCGCATGTAGAAGGCATCGAGGCTCCAGGTGATCCCTGCGCGGCAGCGGGCGCCCCGCTCCTTGGCGGCTCCGAGGAGCGCCCCGACCAGCTCGTGATCGGCCACCGCCGGATACTCGGGCAGGACGTAGCTGCGGCTGGTGCCGTCGTCGCGCACCGAGCCGGTGGTCACGACCAGATCCCCGAGCTCGAGGTCCGGGGCAAGGCCACCGCTATTGCCGATGCGAATGAAGGTATGGGAGCCGAGCTTCACCAACTCCTCCAGCAGGATGGCCGTGCTCGGAGCGCCGATTCCAGTCGAGGCTGCAGCCATGGGAATTCCACCCCAGCTGCCCGTCACGACGCGGTACTCCCGGACGTTGCAGACCTCCGTCGCGCCCTCCCAGCCCGCGGTGATGCGATCGATCCGGGCCGGATCTCCGCACAGGAACACATGCTTCGGAACCTGGCCGGGGGTGAGACCGGTGATCGGCTGGGCGTTGCTCACGTGGGAAACCTCCTGAAGGATGGATCGAGCGCGTCGGAGGCTGGCCGACGGGGCTGCCCGTGGCAACCCGCTGGATGCTGCAACCCCCCGAGAATGCAGCGCCAAACCATCGGCACGGGGTGCGCAGTGGAGGCCTCGGACGAGCGGCAACGCTCAAGTTTTCTGCTCGAGCCCCCGACTCCCGGGAACGCTGCGTTCGGCGCCGAACTTGTCACCGTCTGAGCCTCCGGCTAAGGGTGGCCGGCCCCAACGGGCAGATCGTTCGATGCGAAGACACGCCCCGAGGGGAATCGGGCAGAGAGGACTGCGGCGGTGGCGAAGGCGCTGATCATCACAGAAAAACCGAGTGTGGCCCGCGATATCGCGGAGGCCCTGGGCGGTTTCCAGGAAGAAGACGGCTATTGGGAGTCCGACGACCGGGTCGTCACCTTTGCGGTGGGCCACCTGTTCGAGCTGCTCGCGCCGGAAGAGGTCGACGAGAAGTACAAGCGCTGGACCCTCGACGTGCTTCCGATCATTCCCGAATCGTTCTCGCTGAAGAAGAAGAAGGGGCAGAGCGACCGCATCCGCGTCATCAAGAAGCTGGTCGAACGCGAGGATGTCGACCGGGTGGTGAACGCCTGCGACGCGGGCCGTGAGGGCGAGCTGATCTTCCGGGAGATCGTGAAGTTCCTGGGCGTCGAGAAACCCATCGATCGGCTCTGGCTCCAATCGATGACGAAGAATTCCATTCGGCAGGGCTTCGAATCGCTGATCCCTGGTAGCGAGATGGAGGGTCTGGCCCAGGCCGCGGAGTGTCGTGCCTGGTCGGATTGGTTGATCGGTATGAATGCGACCCGCGCACTCACCAAACGCTTTGCGAGCCGCAAGGAGCGGACGGCCTGGTCGGCCGGTCGGGTGCAGACGCCCACCCTAGCGCTGCTGGTGGAGCGCGAGCTGATCGTGTTGGCGCACATGCCCGTGCCGTACTGGAAGGTGGCGGCAACCTTCGAGCACGAGGGCGAGACGTATTCCGCCACCTGGTACGACCCGGCCTTCAAGGCCGACGAGGACGACCAACGCAAGGATGATCGGCTCTTCGAGGAAGCCAATGCAACCGCGATCGTGGCGGCGGTGCAGGGCCAGCCGGCTGAAGCCAGTGAGACGCGCAAACCCTCACGGGAATCCGCGCCGCCGCTCTTCGACCTCACCAGCCTGCAACGCGAGGGCAACCGGCGTTTCGGCTGGAGCGCCCGGCGGACCCTCTCGGCAGCCCAGCGCTGCTACGAGGGCCACAAGCTGCTGACCTACCCGCGGACGGATTCGCGGTGCCTGCCCAATGACTACCGGGAGAATGTGAACGAAGCACTCCAGAGCTTCGCCGGCACCAAGGATGGCCCGGGAAGCGAGTTCGCCGAGAGCGCGGCGCGCCTGCTGCGCGACGGGCTCCAGAACGAGAAGCGCATCTTCGACGATGCAGGCGTCTCTGATCACTTTGCGATCATTCCGACCGGCAACGCGCCGCGCAGCGAACTCACCGGCGACGACAAGCGTCTCTACGATCTCGTCGTGCGCCGCTTCCTTGGCGCGTTCCACCCGCCCGCCCTGTGGGAGCGGGTCGAGCGCACGACCGTCGCCCACGGCGAACGCTTCCGCACGCGCGCCCGAGCCCTGATGGAGCCGGGCTGGCGTGCGGTCCTGCCGCCCGCGCAGGAAGACAGCGAAAGCGTGACGCTTCCCCCCCTCGCAACCGGCGAGAGCGAGGTGAACGGTGTGGCGGTTGAGACCGGTGAGGTCGAGGCCAGCGCCGAAGAGACCCGCCCGCCCGCGCGCATTACGGAAGGCCGGCTGCTCTCGTTGATGGAGAACGCAGGCCGTCAGGTGGACGACGAAGACATCGCCGCCGTCCTCCACGAGAAGGGCATCGGTACGCCGGCCACCCGAGCCGAGACGATCGAGAACCTGATTCGCAAGGGTTACGTGGTGCGCGTAGGCAAAGCGCTGCGTCCCACGGTGAAGGGCATCCGCCTGATCGACAGCCTGAACCGGCTTTCGATCGATCGCCTCGCCTCGCCCGCATTGACCGGCGAGCTGGAGCAGCACCTCCAGCAGGTCGAGCGCGGAGAGCGCACGGCGGCCGGCTTCATGGAGGAGGTCGAGACCTACGCCAAGGAGGTCGTCGAGCGGACCAAGACCTTCGGCTACGAGGAGCTCTACGGAAACGATGAGCCGATCGGCAAATGCCCCTACAGCGGGCACCCGGTCGTCGAACAGGCCTGGTTCTACACCTGCGAAAAGGATCCGGAGCTGCCGCGAGACGCGAAGGCCAAAGCAGATTGTCCCCACGAGACCTGTCCGCTGTTGCTCTGGAAGGACACCTCTGGCCGCTACCTGGATCGGGCCGCGGCCCAGGCCATCCTGAAGGATGGGCAGACCGGGATCCTCGATGGTTTCACGGCTCGCAGTGGCCGCACCTACAAGGGCCGGCTCGAACTCGATCGCGATGAGGGCAAGGTCAAGGTCATCTCCGAGGGCTGGAACGATGAGAGCGCCAGCGACATCCCGGAGTACGAAGTCAACACCGAGCCGCTGGGGCCGTGCCCGTGCGGAGGGGATTGCCAGATCATCGAGACCTCGACCCAGTACATCTGCCCGAAGAAGCTCGAAGCGGACACGCTCACCGCAACCTTCAAGGCCGCCAAGAAGGAGGCGAAGGCGAAAGGCGAGCCCGCACCCGAGAAGCCCGAGCTCCCGGAGAACAGCGGCTTCATCTTCCCCCGGACGGTCTGCAAGCGGGAGATCACTCGGGATGAGGCCCTGTACTACCTGGCGAACGGGAAGACGGAGCTCCTGGCCGATTTCACTTCGCGCTTCGGTCGTCCGTTCTCGGCGATCCTGGTGTTGAAGGAAACTGGGCGCCACGGTTTCGAGTTTCCGCCGCGCGGGAAGAAGGCGGATGGAGACGCGAGCGGCGAGGCAAAAACCACCCGAAAGAAAACGACCAAGAAGAAAACTACGAAGAAGAAGGTCACTCGCAAGAAAACTGGGGCCAAGACCACTCGGAAAAAGGCCGCAGCCAAGGCGACGCGAAAGAAGACGACCCGGAAGGCGGCGAAGAAACCGTTGACGACCAAGGCCGCAAAGCAGAAACCGAAGTCGACATGACCCACCCCGCCGGGTTCTCCCATGCCCCCTTGGGGGCAAAGCCCGGCGTTCGAAGAACTCATTTCGGTTGTTTTCTCGGGATGTTCGGCGTATACATGCAAACTGCTGAGGCCAGCTTGGTGGGGTCATGTGGCCGCCATGAGGCGTTAGGGTTCAGTGCGGATCGGTCCGGGGGGGCTGGCCGCGGCAGAAGTTGTTTGGGGGAAAGCGCACCGGACGTTTGATTCGACGCTGCAAGGATCGAGGGCGGGAGTCTTCGATCGCGGCGTGGGGGCAGAGCAAACGATCCGGTCATCAGGAGGGGTCATGTACGCAGCGTTTGCAGCTCGCCGGTTGCGAGGTGCGCTCGGCGCACTTCTGTTCGTCATGGTTTCGATGCCGGCAGCGGCCATCGAGTTCTGGGACGGCAAGATCGAAGTCCACGGATTCTACGAGCAGCAGATCCGGTCCATCTGGGACGATTTCAGCGGCGCGGACGATTGGGATCTCACCCAGTGGTACCACGTGCTGAACCTGGAAATCGAATCCGACATCGCGCCGGATGGGTTCGGACCCTTCGACCTGGTGAGCGGATTTGCCCGCATCGAGGCTCGCTTCGATTGTGTCTGGCGACGCGGTTGCTGGATGTTCGACAACGTCGATGTCTACGGAGATCGCTCCGGGCGCCTGCCTGCCCGCATCCAGAGCGGCCGCAGGAACGGATTCTCAGGCACCCAGTTCACCGGCAACACCCGTCGAGAGTTCGACCACAGCATCAACGGCCTGGCCTTCCGCAACAAGGATATGAACCTGCCCGGCTCGCGGCGAGCGGTGAAGGCCAACGGCTCCCTTACCTACAGCCCCTTCTTCGGCGCGAGCGCCGGCCTCGACGGGTTCCTGGACGATAAGTTCTTCGACCCGAATAGTGATGACCCGGCCCAGCTCGTATTTCAGAACCTCGAGGAGTGTCGCTTCGCCAGCCGCAAGACGAAGGGTTCGGTCAACGGCCGCGGCAAGCAGCAGCTCGTGCACAACATCAAGTGCAACATCGATCCGCTGCATGACAACGACCAGGCGCCGAACCCGTTCCGGTCCCACGATTTCAACGGACCCGTACTCCAAGGTGCCGGCGGCGGCCTGGCCCTGCCGCTGCGTCCCGCGCCCGAGGTGCGCTACGACGCGGGCGCGCCGGACTACGTCCCCAGTGGCCTCTGGTACCCGAATGATAGGCTCCAGCAGGCGCTGAAGGACGGCGACTTCGATTCCTTCGATCAGAACTTCACGGTCAACGAACTGCAGTGGAACCGCGGCGCCTCCCAGCAAGACGAGAAGGAGCTGAAGGAGGCCTACCTCGAGCTCGAGATGTTCGACAGTCGGCTCTGGGTGCGGGCAGGCAAGCAGACGATCGTGTGGGGCAAGACGGAGCTCTTCAGCACCACCGATCAGCTGAACCCGCGAGACCTGGCCCTGGCCACGTTGCCCACCCTGGAAGAGAGTCGGATTGCCCTGTGGGCGGTTCGCGCAGTCTGGTCGTTCTACGAGGTCGGTCCGTTCGAGGATGTGCGCCTCGAGATCGCGGCGATCGTTGACTCGTTCGAGCCCAACGACATCGGGCGCTGCGGCGAGCCCTACTCGCCACTCGTGGCCTGCGGCAAGACCTTCGGCTTGCTGAACCACGGCCAGAACGCCATCGGCATCGCCGGGGAGATCCGGCCGCCGAACCCGTGGAACAGCTGGAAGGGCATCGACATTGCCGCCCGCATCGAGTGGCGCTACGAGCGATTCTCGTTCGCCCTGACGGATTTCTACGGCTACGACGACAGCTTCTACGTGGATCGGCTGTTCACCTACAGCCGCAACGTGGATCCGAAGACCGGTCGGCCGCGCAAGAGTCAGTCGACGGGCTCCTGCCGCCACGGCAACGAGGATTCCTGCCTGACGCCGGACAACGCGTTGCTCGAGCACAGTGTCAACCAGACCGCATTCGCATGGGTCTGCGCCGGCACCGTGGGCTTCTCCAACCTCGATCGCTCGGCCTGTGCCCAGTCGGTCTTCGGCAGCCAGACGGTTCCCGCAGGCGCGCCCGTCCCCGTATCGACGGTCTTCACGATGATCGGTGCGGGTGACAACACCCCGGCAACGCTGAACGGCAATACCTTCTGGTACGTGCTGGGGGGGTTGACGGGGATCAATGGGCCCGGACTTCGGCGCTTTCACTCCCAACGTTCCGACATTGCTGGTCCCGCTCCACCGGGGGGCCAACGATGGCCTCGCCGCGACCACCTCGCAGTACCCCGCTTCTACCCAGCCGAACCTAGGCCCGGGTCTGGCAACGCTTGCTCTGTTTTCCGGCATCGATCCGTTCCTGACGGATTTCTACGGCTACGACGACAGCTTCTACGTGGATCGGCTGTTCACCTACAGCCGCAACGTGGATC
>JAFDCZ010000202.1 GCA_019312665.1 Deltaproteobacteria bacterium
GCTCCGGTCGAGACGCTCCGCAGGGCTTACGACCAGATGGGCCGCTCCTTCAGTGCTGAACATGCAGAACGCATCGAGCACTACCTGCGTGAGAAGCCGAAAGGCAAGTTCGGCATGCACAAGTACACCGCGGAAGAGTGGGGCTTCGATGCAGACGATCTCCGGCAGCGGCTCGCGCCCTACATCGATCACTTCGGGGTTTCCCTGGAGCGCTGACCCGCGTCGCTCGTTGCTGGCCAAGGCCCTTTGTCGAGGGGCGCGGACCGGGCATCTCGGCCTATCCTCCTCTCGAAGAGGAGAACATCATGGCTGAAATCCGTCGTCTCGATCTGGGTACCGATCACGTCCTTGCGGAGGTGGAAGACCGGGTCGCGACCATCACGCTCAACCGGCCCGAACGCCGCAATGCCTTCAGCAACGAGATGCTCGTGGGGCTCGCGTTGGCGTTGGAAGAGGTCGAGCGCGATCCGGAGGTCGGCTGTGTCGTGTTGACGGGTGCGGGCAAGGGCTTCTGCGCGGGCGGCGACGTGAAGGCGATGAATGAAGCGAACCAGGGCAAGGGAGGGAGCGGCGGCGGCATCGATGCTGCGATCCATCGTCAGCGCCTCTCCCAGCGCGCGACATCGGGCAAGGTCTACAACATGCCGAAGCCGGTGCTTGCCTCCCTGCCGGGTGCAGCCGCCGGTGCGGGCTTTTCCTTGGCGATGGCGTGCGATCTGCGCATCGCTTCGGAGCGGGCCGTGCTCACCACCGCCTTCGGCAATGTCGGCTTCAGTGGCGACTTCGGTGGCACCTTCTTTCTCACCCAACTCGTGGGTGCCGCCAAGGCGCGCGAGTTGTATTTTCTTCCCGATCGGCTCGATGCTGAGGACGCGCAGCGGCTTGGCCTCTTCAACTGGGTCGTCCCGGCCGAGAAGCTCGCGGCTGAAACCCGAGCCATCGCGACGAGGTTGGCTCACGGCCCGACAGTGGCTTATCGCTACATGAAAGAGAACCTGAACCGGGCGGTAGCGGGCGAGATGGGCGACTGCATGGACCTCGAAGCCACCCACCATGTCCACACGGGTTTCACCGAAGACCACCGCAACGCGGTCAAGGCGTTCGTAGAGAAGAAGACGCCTGTGTTCCAGGGCAAGTAGCCTGCAGGTCCGGCGATCCGCTATCCAGATTCTCCAACTGCTTCACTTCAGGAGTTCAACTCATGGCCGACGTACCGGTCTATCTCGTCGTCAACCTTCATATCGAAGACGCGGATCGCTACCTCCAATACGAGAAGGGTTTTTTTTCGATCCTGAAGGAGCACAAGGGGCAGTTCATCACCTATGACGACCATGCGGAGACCCTCGAAGGAGACATGCCGCGTTCCGGTCCGGCCGCATGGTGATCTTCAGCTTCCCTTCGGAAGAAGCCGCAAAGGCCTGGTACAACGATCCGAAGTACCAGGCTCTGTCGGAACATCGTCGGGCGGGAACAAAGCTCGAGTTCCTCACGATGATCCACGGATTGCCGCCCCGGTAGAGCGCGCCGCTCACGCGCTCGGCCTGACGGTGTCTACGGGAGCAGATGCTCCTTCCAGAACGCATCCGCATCCGCGAAGCCCTGGCGGCGAGCGTCCCAGTTCCCGCCGATATGGGCGCCGCGGATGTTCGCCTTCTCGAAGCTTTCGCGCCGTTCCTCGGGCTCTGCAATCGAATGCCGGGTTCCGTCAGAACTGGTGAAGAACATGTCGCCGTTGGTGGCGAGGGTGAGGTTCTTTCGGCCGAGGCGGACGGCGTCGGGGAGCCAGGTGAGAGGCTCGACCGAATCGAAGGAGTGGTGGCCGTCCGCATAGCTTCGGATCTCGATCTGGCCGCCGCCGGTGCGAACATCCTCAGCGAGTTCTTCGACGAAACGCACGGGCGTGTAGTCGTCCGCTGCGCCGTGAAGCACGCGGATCGGCGACGGGCTCCAGCGCTTGTCCTCCGGGCGCACGTGGGCCGCCGGGTAGAGTGGGAGATGGGCGGCGAATCGGGGGCCTTGCTCACCGACCAGGGCCTCGCGCAGGGGCTCGTGGGCCGAATACAGGGCGACGGTTCCGCCCAGGCTCCAGCCGGTCACGCCGATCCGCGCCGAATCGATGTCCGGGTGGGAGACGAGCTTCTCGAGGGCGCCGTAGGCATCCGCGAGCAACATCGCGGCGGTGACGGCCATCTGGTCTTCGACGATGCTCTGGACCTGCCGCGCCTCGAAGCTGTGCACACGAAAGACAGCGATGCCCTGCTCGAGGGCGTGCACCATGTGCTCGTGGTGGTGGCCACGCCAACCCATCGAGCCGTGGCAGGCGACGATCGCTGGAGCGGGTGTCTGGGCGTGCTCCGGCCAGAGCAAGCATCCGAAGACGCGTTGCGCTGGCGCATCTTCCACCCTCCGAAGGATGTGGCTGAACTCGAAGGGGTTGCTCGACCGGTAGGCGATCATGCCCAACCGGCCGTCGGAGAGATCATTCATGGCCGCAGTCTATCGTGGTTTCGCGTCGAGACGGCTTCTGCTTCTCTCACAGCGTCTTCATTCCACTTCGATACAGTCTTGGCGTGAAAAGAACTGCTCTCGTTCTGGTCCTTGGCGCGGTCGTCGCGACCTTTCTCCTGGCTTCGCGGCCTCCGGATGCTGCTCCGGCGCCGGGTCCCCTTTCGCTTCTCGTGCTCGGGGACACGGGTCAGCCGATCGGTGGGCCCCTGGCAGCGTTGCGGCCTCAGCATCAGGTGGCGCGAGCCCTGGTCGCTGAGGACGAGAGCGCCGAGGTTCACGGACTGGTCTTGCTGGGTGACAACTTCTACCCGGACGGCATCGAAGACGACGAGTTGAAGGACAGGATGCGGGCGAACGTGGTCGCTCCGTATTGCCGTTTCCTCACCTTCACCTCGCGAGGGCGGGGAAGCCTCGAAGAGAGCTGTGGCGTTGCAGAAGCCCGCCGCCATCCAGTTCCGCTCTATGCGGTTCTCGGCAACCACGACTACGGTGAGCGCGAGAGCCCGATGCTCCAGAAGGAAGTCGTTCCCGAGTACATCAAGAGCTGGCGGATGCCGGACCAGGTGGATGTGCATGAGCTTCCGGGTGGGGTGAGCTTGATCCCCTTTCAGTCCATGCCGCTCGTGCGCGGGAAGAACGAGGGGCAGCTGGTGCGCGCACTGCGTCGATCAAAGGGGCCGTTCCGGATCCTCGCAGCACATCACCCGATTGCCGACCCAGGCAACGGCCACGATCCGAAGTACTCCCGGCGCGTGCGATCGGCGATCGCCCAGGCGGGTGTTCCCGTGCATCTGTTCCTGGGCGGCCATGAGCACAACCTCCAGGTGATTGCTGGCGACGGAAAAGGTGATGCCGCACTTCACGTGATCAGCGGCGCAGGGTCGGATACGCGCAAGGTGAAGCCCTCCAGCCGCAAGCGTCTCTTCGGTGCGGAGAGCCTGGGCTTCGCCCGTGTCGATCGGGTCGAGGCTGCCGGCGAGCCCATCCTTCGCGTGACGATGTTCACGGTTCCATCGACTCCCGGCCTGGGCCGCGAGGTGAGCGCTCGCTTCGAGGTCGGCCTTGATGGGGATATCCGCGAAGTCGTTTCGGACGCGGAATAGTTCGCAGGAATTCGAATCCCGGTGGCCTTCTCAGGAATCGAGTCGCGAGGCCAACCGCTGAGGATCGGGGTGTCGAGCTGTCTGCTTGGTGAGGCCGTGCGTTGGGATGGCGGCCACAAACGAGAAGACTTTCTCTTCGACGGGCTCGGGGCCGGGGTCGAACTTGTCCCCGTATGTCCCGAGATGGAGTTGGGCCTCGGGGTTCCGCGAGAGCCGATCCGGCTCGTGGATGCGGGGCCGGGGCAGGCTTCGCGGCTGGTTGCGGAAACGTCCGGCTACGATCACAGTCAGGCAATGCGTGAATTCGCCGCAGGCCGCGTGCGTGAGCTCGCGGAGTTCTCGCTCAGCGGCTGCGTCCTGAAGCAGCGTTCGCCGAGCTGTGGCCTGCTGGGTGTTCCCGTATGGCCTGGTGGAGGGGAGGGCGTCCTGACCTTCGATGGCCGAGGCCTGTTTGCTGCCGCGCTGCGTGATGCGTTTCCGGAGCTTCCGATGGAAGAAGAGCATCGTTTGCGGGATCCGGCGCGGCGGGAAGCCTGGATGACTCACGTCCGCGCCTACCATCGCCGCCTCCATGGAGAACCTTCGTGAAACGGTTTCTGCTCGTGTTTCTGGTGGCTGCCGTGCTCGCGGCCGCGTGCCTCTACGGTTTCTATCGCTGGTACGGATGGCGCAGCCTGGATCCGACCTTCTTCGAGGATGCCATTGCCGCCTTCGAGTCCGAGGACCTGGTGTCACCGCCTCCCGAGCAGGTCGTGCTCTTCACCGGCAGCTCGAGTGTGCGGTTCTGGTCCAGCCTGTCGGAAGACATGGCCCCGATTCCTGTGTTGAATCGGGGTTTCGGCGGCTCTCATATGAGTCATGTCGTGCACTTCGCGGAGCGGATCATCCATCCCTACCGGCCTGTCGCCGTCGTGGTGTACGCCGGAGGCAACGATCTCGGCGGGCGCAGCGGCAAGACGGCCGAAACGGTATTGGCGGATTTCGAGGAGCTGGTGCGGCGAATCCACGGCGAACTGCCCGAGACGAAGATCTACTACCTGACGATCAAACCCTCGAGGCTGCGTTGGGACCGCTGGCCCGAGATGCAGCGTGCCAATCAGAGCGTCGCCGCCTTCGCGGCCAGCGATCCTCGCGTCGGAGTGATCGACACCGGCCCGGCCACGCTCGGCCCGGACGGAACGCCGCGGCGCGACATCTTCCGATTCGACGGCCTGCACCTGAACGCGAAGGGCTACGCTGCGTGGACGGAGATCGTGCGGCCGACCCTTCTGGCGGATCCGGCCATTGCCCGAATCCTACCCTGAGAGGACACGATGAGACGAGACATCTTCGGCGAGGAGCACGAGCTCTTTCGCGATCAGTTCAAGCGCTTCGTTCACGAGGAAGTAGAGCCTCATATCAGCGAATGGAACGAAGCGGGTATCACGACGCGAGCGATTTGGAAGCGGATGGGCGAAGAAGGCTATCTGGGAGCGAACCAACCGGAGGCTTACGGCGGCGCCGGCGGCGATTTCCTGTTCGACGCGATCATCATGGAAGAGCTGGCCTACGCCCGGGCCCACGCACTGCAAGCCTCCCTGCATACGGATATCTGCCTGCCCTACCTCACGACCTTCGGGACCGAGGAACAGAAGCAGCGCTATCTCGTGCCGGCCATCGCGGGCGATTGCCTTGTCGCGATTGCGATGACCGAGCCCGGCACCGGCTCGGACCTGGCGAACGTGCAGACCAAGGCGATCCGCGACGGCGACAGCTACGTCGTGAACGGTGCCAAGACGTTCATCTCGAACGGTCAGAACTGTGATCTGGTGATCGTCGTGGCGAAGACCGATCCATCCAAGCGCCACGACGGCATCAGTCTGCTGCTGGTCGAAGCCAACACCGAAGGCTTCGAACGCGGCCGCAACCTTCCCAAGATCGGGCTCAAGGGCCAGGACACGAGCGAGCTCTTCTTCAAGGATTGTCGCGTCCCCGCCGAGAACCTGCTCGGCCAGGAAGGCCAGGGCTTCAAGCTCTTGATGCAGAAGCTCCAGCAAGAACGCCTGAGCATCGGTGTGGGTTCGATGGCGAGCGTGCGCCGCTCGCTCGACGACACACTCGCCTACGTGAAGGAGCGCGAGGCATTCGGCCGTCCCATCGGCCAGTTCCAGAACACGCAGTTCAAGCTGGCCGAACTGGCCACGGAGCTCGAGATTGGCCAGGCCTTCGTCGACAAGCTGCTCGCCGCTCACGTCCGCGGTGACGAGATCGTCTCCGAGGTGAGCATGGCCAAGTGGTGGTGCACCGACCTCCAGAAGAAGGTCGCAGCAGAATGCCTGCAGCTCTTCGGTGGCTATGGATTCATGCAGGAATACCCGATTTCGGGCGACTACCAGGACGCGGCCGTGCAGAGCATCTACGCCGGCACGAACGAGATCATGAAGGTCATCATCGCACGGCGGTTGGGACTGGGCTGAATTCGGAACCATGCACGGAATGCGTTTTAGTCTTCTCCTGGTATCGGTCACCGTCTTCGCAGCGACCCAGCTGGCGATCGCCGAAGAATGGGAGCCCGAGGTTGCGCACATCGCGCTGCCACCGGATTCGATAGCGGAGTGGTACATGCCGCAGAACGAACGGCAGGTCTGGCTGCACCTGATGTTCGATCTGCGCACGGAGCTCGGTGCAGTCGAGCTGTACCTGGAGCGAAAGCAGCAGAAGAAGCTCGTGGAATGGGCGGTGGCGCTGGAGGAGAGCTACGCGAAGATCACAGAGATGGTTCCCGAATGGGCGGGCGAGGTCGAACTCGGCGCGACCCAGGCCTTGCGCGATGCGGCTGCGGCTGGGGATCTGGAGAACGTAGAGGAGAGTGTCACGCAGCTGCGGCGAACGTGCAGTGATTGTCACAGCAAGTGGAGCGCATCGACCGTGGCGCTGTATCGCAGCCCCGACTATTCCCAGCTGAGACTGCAGGATTCAAAGAATGGGAATGAGGTTGACTACGCCGAAGCCATGCGAGAGATGTCTCGATCATTGGTCGAGCTGAAGGTCGCACGCGCGGATGGAAACTTCGAAGAAGCACGAAAGGCGACGATCGACCTCGAGGCCCGGCTTCGTGATCTTGGCGAGAGCTGTGACGAATGTCATCGAGATCCATCCAACCGGGAGCGCTTCCTGGGTGCGGATGCGCTCGAACCGCTGAAGGCCCTTCGTACCTCCTTGACCGAGCCCCACGACCCGAAACTCTCGGGCCGCCATCTGGGGACGTTCGGCTCCACCGTATGCGGGGGGTGTCACGGCGTTCATCGCAGCTTGAGCGAATTGCGGAGCCAGCTGAAACCCTGATCGGTGGGTTGCGTTCTGGTTAGATCCCGCGGCTCCCGACCCTCGCGATCGATGCGGGTGTGGCGAGGCCGATGACCGCGAAGCAATCCGAGCGCGGCCTGGGCGGTCAGCCGAGTTCGGGTCGGGCCTGCGTCATGGCTGATTATCGTTCGAAGTCTGCCTCTGCCCTCCATTTTCTAAACGCCCCATGCGCAGGAAGAACACGACCTCATCGGCGACCAGGCTGTCATCCCGAATTCGCACATGGCCGACCGGGACGGCCATGAAATCGGTGGAGGTGCGGGGGGCGCCGTGCCGTAGGGATTCGGGCTGTCGCCGCCTTGGTCCTCAACAGGGGAGCGGGGAGGGAGATGACAGGGTTCCGGTTCATGCGGTGCCATGCTCGGTCCAACAGCAAATCGCCAGCCAGCCTTGGTTGCGTCTCGGCCCCCTGGTTGCACCCCAAGAGACACTCAGTGACACCAGATGACACCTCCAACCACCTGCAATCCCACAAGTCCGCGAAACCAAAGACAGTTGGGCCAATGAAGGTCATCATCGCCCGGAGGCTAGGGCTGGGCTGAGTTTGCCGAGGTTGCGCATAGGCCATTCAAGCTGCGTCTTGGCGTGACGTCCCTCTCGAGTGGTATCTGGGCGCAAGCCGAGCGTTGTGTGAGGCCCCCACGGCAAGACCCGACACGAGGCCGATGGAGTAGGATCGGGCCCATGCCCCGCACCTGGATCGTCCTGGCGATCGTCTACGCCGCCTTCTTCTCCTGGTACACGAGCTTCGAAGGGCCGTTCACGCCCGAGGAGGTCGAGGCGATGCTGGAACAGATGGCCGAGCGTCGGCCCGGCGAGGACCTGTCGACCATTCGCCGCTTCCTCGAGACTGACACTGGCGACGACTTCGTAATGGTGAACCTGATCGATTCGCCCGCAAAGCCGAAGGCGATCGAGGGCGTGCCGCCGGGCGCGACCACCGCAGAGGTGAACGCCCGTTACATGGAGCACATGTGGCCCGAGCTGCTGAAGCGGGCCTGTCACCCGGTGATGGCGGGCATCGCGACGGCGGCCGCGATGGATGTCTGGGGGATCGAGGGCGCCGAGGATTGGACCACCGTCGGAATGATGCGCTACCGCAGCCGCCGCGACCTGATCGACATCGCATCGAACCCGGCCTTCCAAGGCCCCCACGAGTTCAAGATCGCCTCGATGACGAAGACCATCGCGTTCCCGATCGATCCGTGGTTCCAGCTCGGCGATCCCAGGCTCGTGTTGGCGTTGGCGTTCGTCGCGATCGGGGCACTGGTCGGACGGCGCGAACGCCGGAGCTGATCCGAGGGCCGCCGGCGGGGTTTACACGAAGAGCCACTCCGCGCAGCCGGTCTTTGTCAGGACCTCCCGCAACGCCGGATCGTCGCGGACGGGCTCGAGCTTCTGACGCAGCTGGTCGAGCGACCACGCGTGGTACTTGAAGGTCTTCTGTTCGTAGGGCTGCCCGTCGAAGACGAGCCGCGTCTGGTCCTCACCCGCCTCGAGGGCCTTCTCGTTCGCCACGCTCCAGGGGAGAAAGCGCCCGGCGACCTGTTCTTCCAGGAGCGGTCCGAGTGTCGGAAGCAGCGTGTCGAGTTCCTCGAACGCGCCCTCGGCGTCCCCGCCCTGCGCGCCGGGGTCGTCCATGCGCAGAATCCATCGTTCGAGCGCCGGCGCGGTCTCGCGGATGTGCCGGCCGCCGGTCGGGTCCGAGTAGGCCTGGTTCAGGTTTCCCCAGATCCCGAAGTCGGCGAAGGCCGGCCGGCCGCCGAACAGGTACGCGCGGTCCGCGAGGTGCCCGTCGAGCCACTCGACCGTGCGGAAC
>JAFDCZ010000064.1 GCA_019312665.1 Deltaproteobacteria bacterium
CGCCAAACTCGGCGAAGGACAGGTCCTCTTCTTCCTCGCGCAGTGAGTGCGCATACGTTTTGAGCGTGAGCATCGGCGACGCATGGCCGAGCTGATCGGCGACCCACCTCACGCTCTTACCTGACGCCAACGCGAAGCTGGCCCAAGTGTGCCGGGTGCAGTGGAGTTTGAGCGGGCGGACGCCGATCTTCGCGGCACGCCTTCTGATTCGAAGCCAGACACGGGAGAAGTTGTCGGGATGGATCGGGCCGGAAGTCTCGCAGGGGAAGATCCAGTCTGGAGTCTCACTCCAGCCCCGGCCTAGTGTCTGTCGCCTGCGCTCCGCCAGGAGATCCAGCAACAGTTCCGCCAGCGCCGGGGGCATGGCGACGAACCGACCCTTCCCGTTCTTGGGCGTCGTGAGCCCGCCTTTGACGTATGCGCGCCGAATGTGGAGCCTGCGTCGGTCGAAGTCCACGTCCTCCCATTTGAGCCCTAGAAGCTCACCCGGGCGGGTTGAGCACAGCAGACTGCTGTGTCTCGGGTCGGCGCTACGATCCCATGGTGACCGGCCAAATACTCCCGCCCTGCCCTGGCTGCGGCCAGCCTCTCCCCAGCGATGACCCGATCGACTGGCACCTCGACATCCGGGAACGCGGCTGACACTGGAGCGGCGCAGGTGCTAGGGGCTTGGCTTGAGCGGCCGGAGGGGTAGCTAGCCGGGGTTCCATGCTGCGTAACGTCGAGCGGGCATTCGAGTGTGCCGATGGAAAACCTCTTCCGCTTGCATGGAACGGCCTTTCCTTGTTAGCCGCGGTCCCCCTTGCAAGTGCCTGGAAACATTGGATTCGGTTGTTGGCGCGGATCTTGCTCGGTATGACGGCCGGGAAGGGGATTCGCTCTTCGAGCGGCCTAACTCCTCGTCGGTAGCGAGTCTGAAACGGCTCTCCGTCCGAAGGGGGGGGACTAAAGGCGGCTCGCAGGCATCCCTCGCATTCATTCTTACCACGGCATCACGCCACCGCAGAAACGACGGCGGGGCATGCGGCCACTATAGAAGGGGAAAGCAGGTGATGACGAAGGGCAAGACTTTAGTGATGGTGTGTGCGCTGGCAATGGCTTTCGCTGTTGCTGGTGTATCACGAGCAACGACCATTCAAATCAACGTTGGCCCGTCAGATGTACCCGATGAGACTCAGCCTCGTGTGAATGTTGGAGATGCTCCGACAGGTTTCGGGCCAGATTCCTGGCAGGGACCTGTAAGCGGCACGGGCAACAAGACCAACTGGCACGCAAGGTACAATGCCGACGGCGACGCTCTGTCGATCTTGTTCCCATCCGATGCGGCGGGCATGACCATCGGCGACCTCGCCGATATCAGCTACTACACCAAGCGCCCAACTGGGACCCCCGCCGGACAAGACTGGTATATCTTGATGTACACACGGCCGACCGGATCGGGTGACGCCTCCAGTTGGTACCACGACAGGTTTATCAGCAACTACGGCGCCCACACGGCGATCGACTCCTGGACTCAGTACTCCACCGGCACCGGCATGACCTTCCACTCGAATGTTGGCGGTGGCGGGCCCGAGATGACACTGGCCCAAATGATCACCGCCCACGGCACCGAACTGGTCGAGATGATCAGCATCCAAACCGCCAGCAATTGGAACGGTTTTGATGGTTACATCGACGGGCTTGAAATCACGCTCACGAACGGCAACGTTGGCAAGGTGAATTTCGTGCCCGAGCCCACCACCGCCCTCCTCCTCGGCGGCGGCCTCGTGGGCCTGGCCATGCGGCGACGCAGGCTGCACTGACGACCCGACACAGCTTCGACACGACACGCCCCGGCTTCGGTCGGGGCGTTGTCGTTGAGGAGCCGATACCAGTAGTAGGAACGGCGGACGTGGAGGTGGTTGAGCGGTAGCGCCTTTTGGGGCGGGAATCATTGCAAGGACGCAACCGTCAACGTCACCTAAGGGGGCGGGGACCCCTAGCCCCCGGGCCTTCGTTAGCGTTGCGACCGGGCTCAAGCGTTTGCCAGCGGCCTTCCAGGACTTGACGCCCGTTCGGCGGGCGGATGCACCTGTCTTGGTACCTTCCCCCGGGATGTGACGGTGTGACGGAAACTGAGGCCCCCTGGAGAGGGGCCGTATAGGGCCGTCGGGCCGTACTGGGTGCATCTCTGTGCTGTTGCTTGCAGGCGCTTGCAAGGTCGGAGACGCAAGTACGCGCTACTCCTTGCTGTTCTTTCGCCTTGCCAACGTGGATGTCGCCGGTTCGAATCCGGTCTCGCGCTCCATGTTTCGTGAACGCCCTCGGCTGGTTAGGCCGAGGGCGTTTCCGTTTCCGGATCGGTCGTCATCGGCGGGTTCTCCTGGGCTCCCCCGGGGCCGAGTTCGGCCAGGAGCTTGCGGGCTTCGAGGATCTGTCCGCGCGCCGGCGCGTCCTCGAAGCGCGCGCAAAGACGGCTGAGCTGTTCGAGCGCCGCGTGACGATTTCCGGTCTTCTTCGCGAGTTCGCCGCGCAGGATCGCCGTGCGCACTTCCATCCACTGTGAACCGAAGACCTTCCATCGGCGCGTCGAATCGTCCAGGAGGGCTTCGATTTCCTGGTCGGTTCCGAGGCCTGCCCGAATTGCGATCTTTGCGCGCAACATCGACACCTGGGGCTCGAAGGCGGTCCGCTCCTTGGTCAGCTCGATCATCTTCCGAGCACGCTCGAGGTGCTCGCCCGCGCGATCGAAATCCCCAGCGGCAATGCAGGCATTGGTCGCTGCGAAGTAGATCTGCACGATGCCGGCTCGCGAGCCCGACTCTTCCGCCAGGGCCACACCCTCGGCGAGCTCCTCGAGGCCATCGATGTCGCCTTTCATCACGCGTGCCCAGCCTTCGAAGACGCGGCCCGACGAATAGTAGGAATGGAAACCTCGATCCTCGATGGCCTCGAGGAGTTGTCGCGCTTCCAGGGCGGTTCGGTCGGCATCGTCGAGGACGTAGTGGATGATCGCGGCGTTCAGGCGAGCACTACCCAGGCTGTTCACATGGTTCAGACCCTCAGCGCGCTCGAGGCACATCGCCACGTGCCGTGCCGCGCGGTGCGGGTGGCCGTCGAGCACGGAAGCAAGGGCGTACATCCCGTGGGCGAGGCTCACGTTGTCCAGATCGTACGCGGCGGTGGGTGGCGGCAAGATGGTGACCCCCGCCAGTTCGACGGCGCGCTCGAGATGGGCGACTGCCACGGAGATGGGCGAGGAACTCATCGCGGCAGAACCGAAGATCATGTGACCGGCGACCTGCAGCTCGGGGATCCCGGCCGGTCCGGCAATCCCGAGCACTCGTGACGCATAGCGGCTCGCCTTGGGGAAATCGCCACGGGTCGCATTGTAGACGGCGATGGGAACGAGTCCGGCCAG
Source organism: Deltaproteobacteria bacterium (assembly GCA_019312665.1). Taxonomy (GTDB): domain Bacteria; phylum Myxococcota_A; class UBA9160; order UBA9160; family UBA6930. The sequence continues at coordinate 3,401 of JAFDCZ010000064.1, forward strand.
CTGCTCAGGGCCGGCATCCAGCCCGTCGCAGAGGGCTTCGGCACGCGCCAGATTGGCCATCACGTCTGGATCGTCGTAGCCGCGTGCGGCGTCTGGATCGTCGTAGCCGCGTGCGGCGGTTTGTGGCCCGGCGAGCGTCATCCGAAGGCGCATCTCCTGCTGCTGGCGCTCGTGGGAATCGGGCAGGGTCGCGAGCAGCGCGAGAGCGCGGGAGAGTCCCTCGATGGCTTCGGCATTGGACTGCCGCATGACCGCCACCTCGGCGGCGCGCTCGAAATACGTGATCGCGTCGGGTACGAGCCCACCCCCGGCGCAATGATGCGCGAGAACCTCGGGCTCGGACGCGACGCGCTCCGGGAAATGCTCCTCGAGGGCCCTCGCGATCGCCGCGTGTAGCTTTTTCCGGCGGGTCTTCAGCTGGGATTCGTAGGCCATGTCCTGCAGCAGGGAGTGCTTGAACGAATAGTGGGCGTCGGGTGGTGCCCCGCGCTGGAACAAGATTTCGGCCTCCACGAGCTCGCCCAGGCCTTTTCTCAAGATCGCCGGGTCGAGCTCCGCGACCGCCTCGAGAAGGAGGTATGGAAACTCGCGCCCCAGGGTGGCTGCGATCTGTGCGACGAGTTTGGCCGTGGTCAGGCGATCGAGCCGCGCCATCAAGGAGTCCCGGAGAGTCGTGGGAATGGTGAGGTCTGAGATCCTGCCTCGGAACTGCGGGGCTGCCTCTCCCTCGACGACCATCCCGGATTCGACGACCGAACGAGTGAGCTCCTCGGCAAAAAGCGGCACGCCGTCGGCACGCTCGACGATTTCATCGACGATTCGGGCGGGCAGGGTGATGTTCCGCGCGGCCGACTTGACGATGGATCTGGTTTGTTCCCGCCCCAGGGGAGAGAGCCTCAACGGGAACACATACGATCGGGCGGGCCACGGCGGATCGAAGCCCGGCCTCGAGGTCAGCACCAGCAGCAGCCGGATCGTGGCCGCCTCGTCGATCATCTTGGCGATCAACTCGAGGGTGGAAGGATCCGCCCAGTGCAGATCTTCGACGATGAGGACGATCGGCTGGCGTGGCTCTACCGCCAGGAGGGGCAACATCAGTGCTCGCAGCGTCTTTTCCCGCATCAACTCCGGCCCGAGCGCAGGCAGGGGGTAGCGTTCGGAAGGCGGCAGCCCGAGTAGCGGCGCAAGGAAGGGCATCACCTCGGCGGGGTCGAGATCGGGAATTCCGGACAATCCCGCTTCGAACTTCTCGAGACGGATCGTCGTTTCTTCGATGTCTCGAATGCCAAGCCCTGATTCCAGCAGCTCGACCGCGGGCTGGAAGGCGCTGCGTCCGTGATAGGGAGAGCAGCAGATTTCCTGCCAGCCGTGGGGATCGTCGGTCAACTCGCGGCGCAGCGCATGAACCAACCGCGACTTGCCAATCCCCGCCTCGCCCGAAATCGAGATGACTTGACCGCGGCCTTCCTTTACCTGTCCCCAGCGGTCTAGGAGTTCGGCGAGCTCGAGATCGCGGCCGGCCAACCGGGTCAGATGCTGTGCCGCGAAGGGGAGCGCGCCCACGGCCAGGCCGCGCTCCACCGCGTGAACGCGCACCGGCTCGCTCACTCCCTTGAGCTCGGGCATCCCGAGGTCGCGGGTAATGAACGCGCCGGGCACGAGACGCAGGGTCGCCTGGCTGATGACGATCCCGCCGGGCTCGGCAACGGCGTCCAATCGGGCGGCGATATTGATCGTGTCGCCGACGGCGAGGGGATGAGACTGGTCGCCGGCGCCGAGTTCGCTCACGACCACTGGGCCGGTGTGGATCCCGATGCGCGACTCGATCGGGGCGCCGCCCTTGGTCTTCCTGGCGTCGTTCTCCTCGCGCAATCGGTCCTGGATCGCGAGGGCGGTGCGAACGGCGCGTTCGGCGTCGTCCTCGTGGGCGCGCGGAAACCCGAAATAGACCAGGACCCCGTCGCCGAGGAACTGGGCAACACGCCCGTCGAAGCGCTCGATCTCCGCCGAACACACATCCTGGTAGGAGGCGACGAGGTCACGGTAGTCCTCGGGGTCCAGCTGATGAGCTAGCCGCATCGAGCCCACGAGGTCGCAGAACATCGCCGTCATCTGACGAAGTTCGCCGCCCGAAACAGCTGGACCGCGTTGTTCCGGGGCCGAAGCGACAGGGCTCTGGGCAGCCCCGCACTGGGAGCAATAGCGAGCCGTCACCACGATCGGAGCACCGCAGTCCGTGCATCGATGCCCCAGCCCCTCTCCACATTGCGCGCAGAACCGGGCGGAATCGGGGCTTGAGTGGTTACAGGCCTGGCATATCATCTGCTGCGCCCTTCGAGGGAATCGTACCAGAACCTCCCAGGGGTTCGCCGCGGGGTCGCCTTCTACCCCGCCGGAGCGCGATTCCAGCGCAGACGGAAGGGTTCTCACCCTGTCGTATCGATCGGTCGCGATGTGCGCTGGAGCCCCTCCCCGAAGGGCGGGGGCTGGGTCGTTTGCTGTAGCTCCGGCCCCAGGAAAACACCGATACTCAGACGCCCGCAATCGACGTGCGGGTCAGACCCCGCCGCTTGTCTGGGCCTTCTTCACCGAGGCACGAACCACAGGGATGTCCTCGTCCGCGATGGGCTGCATCCAAGGCTTCCGCGCCAATGCGGCCTCGATGTAGGGTGCAAGTACCGCGCTCTTCTTCTCTTCGCGGGCGGCTTCGCCGGCCTTGAACTCCGGGAGCACTTCGTCTGCGAAGAGTTGGAGCGAGGCGCAGATGTTCTGGTGGGTATTCCTTCCGACTTGTTGCAGGAAGACCACCTGGTCGACGCCCGCGTCGGCGAGATCGTGGAGGTAGCTGCGTGCGTCGGCAGGGGTGCCGATGCAGCTCGAGTACGCGTCGCCTGCCGCTTCGGCCTCGGCGATCTTGCTCTCCGTTCCGCGGTTGCCACGCTTGGCCTGGAACTCGCCCCAGAGATCCGTGCGGCCCGGCACCTGGTCCTGGGCGACGAGCGCATTGAGCGCATAGCCGAAGAACTCGAAACCCTCCTGGCCACGACGGATGGCTTCGGATCGGTCCTGATGGAGCGAGAAGCCCGCGACCAGCGCGATATTGGGGTTCACGCTGTGGCCGAGCGGCACGCATTCATCGCTCTTGAGAATGTCGTAGTAGATATCGACCCAGCTCCGCGCCTCGTCCGGCGACACGAAGCTGAAGGCCAGCGCGCCGAGGCCCTTTCGGGCCGCGAGCTTGATGGTGTCGCGGTTGGTGCAGGCGATCCACATCGGGGGATGCGGCTTCTGGCGGGGCTTGGGCAGCACGTTCCGGCATGGCATCGAGAAATGCTCGGACTCGAAACCGGGGTACGGGTCGAGCACCATCATGTTGGCGATCTGTTCGGCGGCTTCGAGTGACATCGCTCGCTTGTGCTTGGCCGGGATGTCGAAGCCATGGAGCTCCAGGCGGGTGGCACCTTCCCCGATACCGAAATCGACCCGACCGTTGGAAATCAGGTCGAGGGTGGCGATGCCTTCGGCCGTGCGGGCGGGGTGATTGTAATTCGGGATGACCTGGCGGATTCCGTGGCTGAGCCGGATACGCTCCGTGCGGGCCGCCGCGGCGGCGAGGAAGACTTCGGGCGCCGACGAGTGCGAGTACTCGTCGAGAAAGTGATGCTCCACCTCCCAGGCGTGGTCGAAACCGAGCCGATCGGCGAGCACCACCTGATCGAGCGCCTCTTGCAGTAGATTGAACTCGTCGTCCTCGGACCAGGGCTTGGGGAGCTGATGCTCATAGAAAATGCCGAACTTCATGGCGGGAACCTAACCCAGCCGAGCCCTCCGCGAGCCCTCAAGCGTCGATCTCGCGGGGTCGATGAATAGGCATGGGAGTGCCCGAAGCCCTCGTTTCGGACCATGCCCAGGTCCTCGATGCGCACGCGCAAGCATGGCTTCGTCAGCTATCCGAGGCCGGGGGCTCACTGCAACCCGGCCGCTTCCGCCTCGGCTTGGAGCTCGCTCGCCAGGCGATCCTGCGCAAGGGGAAGGAGATCATCCAAGAGCATTGGGATGTGGGGCTCTTCGATGTGGTCTTTGGCTCCTTCAAGGCATTTGCCCTCTATCCCCTGTTGTTCTTCGCGGAACTCACCTGGACCATTCCCCTGCTCGAGTACGGGCCGCTGAACACCCAGTTGTGGACGACGGGTTATCTCTTCGTCCGGAGCGAGTGGTTGTCGATGCTGGGCAAGCGGCGCTACGGCCGCAGCTTGAAGGAGCTCTTCGCGTTCAGGGATGGGTTGTTGCGTATGCGGCCGCGGGATGCGCGGAGCGTTCACCGGTTCACGTTGGACGGAACGCCGTACACCTTGCGGATTCGCCGCGGACGGCTCCTGCATCGCTGGCGGATGTTTCGCGATGGCGGACCCGAGGCGAACGTGATGCTGCAGCGGGAGCTGCGGTCGCTCGTGACAGACGCTTCTTTCTTGTTCCGCGCGAATCCGCTGCGAAACAACGCGCCACTCTATGAGCGGCTGCTGCTGGCGTGGATCCTCACTGAGCCGCTGGCCCGGGGACGGCTCGTCGCGCGTCTTCGGCCCGAGCCAGGCCTGATCGGCCCGCCGGCGCGTCTGCGCGACGCGATCGGGGAGCAGGGCTCGGCGCTTGCGGTGGCGCGGGTCGTGGCCGCCGGGGATGCCCTGGTGGCGGCGCTTCGCCGGAGGCTCGGCAGCGGGTTCTCGGCCCTTTCGCTGTCGTTGCGTTGGACCCATTGGAGTTACCAGCGTCATATCTACCACCGACTGGCTGAGCAGGAGAGGCTCGGTCTTCGGGTGCTCGTCGATTGGATGGACGGCAAGCGCCCGTCGGCCTTCGAAGCCGATCTCGAGACCCATGAGTCGGAGACGATCGCCTGGATCGGCGCAATGGAGACCTTCGGCAAACGAGCGAGAGCTGCAGAGGGCCCTGAGGCGGCCGCAGTGATCGTCGATGAGGGGATTCGCGAGGCCAGGGAACGCGGCTTGACGGTGAGGCTGGCGCGTCTGGCGCGGGCACTCTCACCGACACTCCGTCGGCTGCGCACCCGGCCGCCGGAGCCGGTTTCGGCACCCGCCTGGGAGCGACTTGGCAAGCTGGAAGCCGATCTCGAGGAGCGTTGGAGCGAGTTGATCGTCGGCGGTTTTGGCTACACGGGCGTGCGCCGCGCCCTCGTCAAGGCCGCACCCGCAGCGACGAGCGCAGACCTCCTGGAAACGGCCAACCTCGCGCAGAGCGAGTTCCTGGACCGGCTCGACGATCACCTGCGCGTGCTCCACGCGGCACACGTCCAGGAGGTGCGTGCCCGGCTCGGCCAGGCGATGCATCAGGTCTGGGCTCTTCTCGGGCCGCGCCGCAGCCGGTCCCTGCGCCGCGAGCATCGGCGCATCGAGAGGCTGGGCGAACAATACCTGGAGTTCGAGTCTCTCTACGGAACGGTTCGGGATCACCGCAGGATTGCCTGCTTCCAGAAGTTTCATGCGGGCGCCGTGGCGTTCTCCGCGCGTCTTCGTTCCCTCGATCCGACGGCCCCGCTCGCGCCGAGCCTGAGCCTCGGCGATCGGTTCGCAGGTTTCGGGCGTGTGCTGGGGATGGCCGGCGCACGCAGTCGGGCTGGGCTGCGAGGCATGGCACATCTCGCGGCGGGCCTTCGGCTCGCGCTTTCCCGCTCGGGGCGTGAGCAACGGGGCACCCCGTTCACCCGGCATGTCGATGGGATGTTCCGGGAACTCGGCAACCTTCTCGGTCTGCGTGTGGGTGTGGAGGGCCGGGAGCATCTCCAATCCGAGGTCGCCGAAGGCGAAGTCGAGATCTTGACCCCGGCCCATCGGCACGGTGTCACGGACAACATCACCTTCGCGGCGCTGCGCCTGCCGGACTATCTGGTGTTCAATGCGGTCGACCAGCTGCCGGTCTTCCCGCGTTTCCTGAAGAACCGGATCGCTTCGGCCCCGGGTCTGATCGCCGTCGGCGGAGGTCGGGGCTCGGCAGTCGAGCGGGCGGTGGCTGCGGTGCGCGAAGGCCGCTCGCGCCGCATCCTGATCTATCCGGAAGGCAGCGTTTCCGAGGGGCTTCGGGCCACCCGTCCCACACGGCCGGGTTTCGGCACGGGGCTCGTGGAGGCGCTGCGCACAGCGGTCGGTGGCGTGCGGATCACCCCGATCACCTATCTCGACAACGCCCGGTTCCTGGACCTGCCCGCGCGGAGCCGAAGTGAGCAGGAACAGCGTCGCCGCGTCGTGGTGAGCCCGTCGCTATCGGCAGACGTCGTCGAGCGCATCGCGGAAGTGGGAGGCGGTGAGGCATTGAACCGCATGGTTCGTCTCGCCTGGCTCGAGACGCTCGTGACCGACGAGCAGCTGTGGCTCGGAACCGAGCGGGTCACGAGCCTGCGTCTTCGTCTGGATGAGGAACTGGAGGGAGCCTCCTATTGGGGCTCGCTCGAATCTGCACCGGTGACGGGGCCGCTACGCCCTCTCCTGGGCAGCGGGGTCGTGCGGGCGACCGAGGAAGCTTGCTTCGGGCGGCGTGTGCGCGTGCTGCGTCTGCCCGATGACGCAAAGAATGCCGGCGGTGTCATCCCCCTCGAGGAGCTGGCCACGCCGGGCTCTCTCGAACTCGTGCTCGGCATCCGAGATCCGGCGCATATCTATCTGAACGTCGGTGGGCAGCGGTTCGACGGCGACATCTTCCGGCCCCTGCGGGTGCGCACGAAGGAATCGATCTACGGGGGGTTGGCGATCCGCTTCGTCGGGCTGCCGTCCCAGGCAGTATTGGCGATCCGGCGCGAGCTCGAGCGCCTGGCCGGTCGGGAGTATCGCACCTTCACCTGCGCCCACTCGGCGTGTCAGGTCATTGGTCGCGCGGCCCAGGTTCGCATCGATGATCACGGAGAATGGCGGCCCCTGGTTCCGAGCCACATCCTGCCGACGCGCACGCTGCGCAAGCTGATCACCCACGGCGTGCTCGACCATGTCGGCCGCAGGGTCGACGTCGAGATCTACAAGAGCGACGACCGCACGGTCGAAGAGATCCTCGGTGCGATGCGTGAGAACGAATGGCGCATCGCACGGGACCACCTGGAAATGGTCACCCAGGGGTTCAGCCGCTGGCTCCGCTCCCTTCGCCTTCGTCTGCCTGGTGGAAGGAAGTAGCGCGCTCCTACTCGAAGGCCCGCGGCATGTGCATGTTCAGCGCCGCCAGTCCACCATTCACTCCGTAGATCTCGCCTGTCACGTAGCTCGCCGCTGGGGACGCCAGGTAGAGGGCGCATGCGGCGATGTCTTCGACTTCACCCAGCCGGGCCATCGGTGTCAACCGAATCATCTCCGCGCGAATCTCGTCGGTGAGCACGGTTGCGAGAGCGTCCGTCTCGATCGAGCCTACGGCGATTGCATTCACCCGCACCTTGGGCGCGAAATCCTGGGCCAGTTCGCGGGTCATGTAGGAGAGCGCGGCCTTGGCCGTGCCGTAGGCGACGAACCCGGGCGAGACCTCACGCCCGGCGACGGAGGAGATGTTCACGACCGAGCCGCCCCCCGCTGTTTCGACCATTTTTGGAACCGTGAGCCGCGTCAGCACGAAGGCGGTCGTCACGTTGAAGCGGAAGGCACCTTCGAACTCCTTTTCGCTGGTGCGGAGCGCCGGTTTGGGCGGGAAGCCACCGGCGTTGTTGACCAGGATGTCGACCTTGCCGAATTCCTTCAGCGTGGCATCGACCAGATGCTCCAGTTGGTTGCGCTCCAGGACGTCGCAAGGGACGGGCAGGGCGCGGCGCCCCCGTTGGCGCACCGCCTCGGCCGTGTCTTCGATGTCGGCGGGAGTTCGTGCGGCACATACGACATCGGCGCCCGCCTCTGCATAAGCCAGGGCGATGGCGCGGCCAATGCCTCGGCCCGCGCCGGTGACGATGGCGACCTGGTTCTCGAGCTTGAAGCGGTCGAGGATCATGGGGGCTCCGAGCGATGGAAGCGGGGATGCTACCCGATTCCGAGCGGTTCGATCCCGGGGGCGTAAGAGGACGGAATGTGTTCGTTACTCTCCCCCGGTGGCTCCCCCCGCCCGTCACCGTCGGTGGATTGCACCGGCCCTGCTGCTCTTGTTGCTCGTTGCTGGCGCGGCGGTCTGGGCGCAGACACGCGATGCCTTCCAGCGGGTATGGCTGCCGTTGACGGCTCAGTGGGTAGGTGGCACCTGGAGTGCTGAAGAGGGGCGACTCGGTCTGGGCGGTTCACTCGAGATCGACGGTCTCCATTTCGATGTGCCGGGCCTCGCGCAAGGCGAGGTCGCCACCCTGCGGTTGAAGCTGAACCCCTGGGCCTGTTTCCGGCAGGGGGTCGCCGTGGTCGAGACCCTCTCCATCTCCGGTGCGAACCTGGCGTTGCGCGAGAAGGATCCGGAAGCAGGTGCGGAAGCTGAAGCGCGAGCCTCGGATGGGAGCTTCGCTGCGTTCGAGTGGCCCGAGATCGCAAAGGCGCGGGTCGAAGACGTGCAGATTCGCACCGGCGAAGGAACGGCGGCACTCGTACTCGGCCCCATGACGATTCACGTCGACGATCTCGCCTTTCCCGAACGCGGAGCGCTCTCGCTCGAGGTTCCATTCGCACGTGGGGTGGAGGGTGAAATTCACCGGGGCCAGCTGATCGCTTCCCTGACGCTATCCCCTGAAGATTCCGACGCCGAAGCCAGTGCCTTCGACGGAAACCTCGAGCTGAGTCTCGATTCGCACCCGCGCAGCCCGATCGTTCTGGGCGTCCGTGGCCAGGGACGGACGGACGGCGAGAGCGTCGAACTCAGCGCATTCGACCTCGATTTGCTGGCAAAGGAGAATCGCCTGCTCGAGGTTCGCGGCTCTGGCGCGTTGTTGCCGGAAGCTCAGCTCGACGCGCAGCTGGTCTTCGGAAGGGTCGGTCTTCTGGCGCGTTTGCTAGGCGTCTCGTCGCCCGCCGCCAGGATTGCGGGGGATGTGCATGTCGAGGGGGGCCTCGATGAATGGATCTTCGAACCGTCCCTGACGGTCGACGAGCTGCGCGGCGCGGAGGATGCCTCCAGTCCGTTTTCGGAGTCTCTCCGCATCGGCGGTCGGCTGACGTGGCAGCGGCAGGAACGGATGCTCCTGCTCGCACCGCTCGAACTCGCTGGGGTTTCCGCCGCCGGGCTCGGGGCTCTCATGGTGGAGGGCTCGCTGCAGCCGGGGCAGGGCGCGGAGCTGGTACTGACCGCCAAGGCGTTCGATCTGCTTCCGTGGCTCCGCCTGGCGGTAGGGAATGATGACGTTCCCCTGGTTCGCGGACCGATCAGCGGCTCCGCTGCCTTGCAGCAGGCCAAGGGCGAGACGGTCGTCGAAACCGATCTCGTGCTGACCGTGGTTTCTCCGCCCGGAGACACAGGTGAAGTGGCGCCCGGCATTCCTTTGCGAGTGGAGCTTCAACATCGTCAGACCGCTGGGAAATCAGGGCCATTCGAAGGAGACGCAACGCTGCACGGGCCCGGCGCATCTGGCGAGGCTGGAACGGCCCGGCTGACATGGGAACGGGAGTCGATCGAGGAACGTGCAGAGCTGCGCTTGCGCGGGGATCTCCCTGACTTCGATCTGACTTCCCTGGCCACATTCTGGGAGAGTGTGCGCGGGGAAGAGCCGGACTCGGACGCCGAGGCGCCCGCTTCGATCGAACCCGCCGCAGCGCAGGACGTGAGCCCGAAAGACCGTCTCGATCTGGAGGTCTCGATCGGAGCGATTCAGTTCCGGGAGTTGACGGTGCACGGGGGTCGTGTGCGTGCACAGCTCGGTGGCGAGAGCTGGGAGGTTCGTGTCGAGGCCCTGGGTCTCGCCGATGGCCTCGTGGATCTCGAGGCGTATGGAGGGCCGCATGGGGGCGGCGAACGGATCGGCTGGGATCTGGTCGCCGCGGATGTGGAGGTGGCGCCGTTGCTGGCGGCGCTTTTCCCCGGTGGTGAGCGGCAGCTGAGTGGGAGGCTCTCGGTGATCAGCCGGGCGGAGGGCGTTGCGGCACCAGGGCAAGACCTCGTGACTGCACCGGACGGAAACATTTCCTTCGACCTCAGCGAAGGCCGGGCCTCCGGTCTCGATGTCCAGCAGGAACTGACGCAGGTGGCCGAGATGACCCAGTTCGCCGTGATCGACTACGACGAGGTGGAAGGTGACTACCCGATCGAGAACGGTCGGGTCTTGATCGATGAACTCCGTCTCGACGGCGCCACGGTCCATCTGGTGGCGACCGGCGAGGTCGGGGCTCGGGATGTCGATCTCGTGATCAATCCACGTCTCGGCCCGAGCCTGCGGTCGATGGTGCCGGGAGACATGCTCGGTCGCGTCCTGGGGACGGCCAATCAGCTTCTGGCGCTGCCGATCGTCGTCACCTTGAAGGGCCCCCTTCCGGGCTTCGACGTCGAACTCCACCCGGCCGCACCCTCCGTGCTTCAGGGCAGCTTTTCGGGCCTTGGGGAGTTGCTCATGCCGGAGGGTTCGGATCTGGAGCCGCCTCCGCCGACCGGCTCGTAGAAACGGGCACACGTCCCGCCATCAGCTCGGCCACTGGCCGGCTGCCATCGAATCGCTCCAGGAAGATCTTCAACACCGCAGTGATCGGCGTCGCGAGCAGCATGCCGACGATGCCCCACAGCATTCCCCAGAAGATCAAGCTCATCAGGATGCTGATCGGGTGGAGATCGAGCGCGTCGCCCATCATGCGCGGCTCGACCACGTTGCCCATCACGCCCTGGATGCCGGCCGGAATCGCGATCGCCAGGGTCGCGGCAAGGCTGGAGACGTTCGGGTCCACCAGCACGACCGGAAGGGGCAGGAGGGTCGCGATCGCCGAGCCGATGTTCGGAATGAAGTTCAACAAGAAGGCGAGCAGGCCGAAGACCATCGCCAGAGGGACGTCGAGAATCAGCAGGGTCAGCCCAACCAACAGGCCGGTTACCGCAGAGACGATGATCTTGCTGAGCAGGTAGGTCTGTACGCGGGAGACCACCTTGCCCCAGGTCCCCTCGTGAGCCTCGGCTTGCGGGCCCCCCAACACCAGGAACAGCACGAAGATCAGAACGAGCAGGGATTGGGAGAGCAGGTTGGCCAGGGCACTGGTGGTGCGCCCGAGCATGCTCGTCACCGACGAGACCGGGATGCGCGTCAGCGTGTCCAGGTCGAGCGTCCTCGCTGCCTCTTGCAACGGGCCGGGTAGGATCGCAAGGGTCTGTTGGATCAGCTTCTCCAACTGGTCCGCGTAGAGGCTGGCGTTGGCGCTGAGCTGGCCGAGGGAGGCCGACACGAGGGCGCTGAGGCCAGCCAATGCCAGCACACCGCCGATCAATGTGGCGGGCAATGCCAGTGCCTGGGGTACGCGCGCGCGTTCGACCAGTTGGTTGCGCACCATGTCCAGGCCGAGGGCGATGAAGAGCGCCAGGACGAACGGAATCATCACCGGTCGGAGCCAATACAGCGAGGCCGCAGTGGCGACCGTTGCGAGGATCACCAGGCATACGCTCTGGACACGAGCCTCGAGCGGCGAGACCAGCCCATTCACGTCTTGCTGCCTTCCTTGCGCAACGTCCAGATCGCCCAGCGATGAAGGAACGTCGGCTGGTCTCCGTCCATCGCCAACTCGATGCCCTGCCCGCAGCCGGCTTCCGCCAGGGTGCGCATGGCCAGGAGCAGCGGCTCGGTTCGCTCAGGTGCGTCTACGATGGACGCCCACTCGGCAAAGCTGCGTCGCTTGTGGATCCTTTGGAAGCTCTGCTGGCTCAGGCCTGCCCGCGTGAAGAACTCTCTGACTTCTGCTTCGGGCAGCAGCCGTACGTGGCTCGGATCCCGGAGGATTTCGAGTGCGTCTTGCAACGCAGCCTCCGCGGGATCCTTGCAGCCGAGGAGGTCGGCGATCAGCAGGGTGCCGCCCGGGCGGAGGACTCTTGCCATCTCGCGGAGTGCATCGCCCGGCGCTTCGAGGTGGTGGAGCGTGAGCCGGCTGACGACAGCATCGAAATGTCCGTCGTCGAAGGGCATCGCGAGCATCGAGCCCACTTTCAGATGTGCCTCGGCCAGGCCGGCTTCCTGGCAGGCGACCTTCGCTCGCTCCACCATCGCCGGCGTCAGGTCGAGGCCGCAGACCTCCGCGAAGTCCGCGCCGACCGCCGCAAGCACCACCCCCGGGCCACAGCCGGCGTCGAGCAGGCGGCCGCGTCCATCGCCTGCCAGGCCTTCACGGATCGCAAGCAGGATGTCTTCCGCATGGAAGGCCGGCGCAACGGAGAGGGCAGGCGCTTGCTGGGTGAAGGCCTTGCGGATCCGCTCGTCGTGCACGTCAGTCGTTGCTCGGCTTGCGTGCTTGCCCGGCAGCATTGCCGAGGTAAGTCTCGGGTCGCAGCTCCCGGAGCCGGGCCTTCGCGTCTTCCGGCAGGTCGAGCCCGTCGACGAACGCGACGAGCATCTCGCGATCGACCCGCCGGCCCCGGGTGAGTTCCTTCAGCTTCTCGTAGGGCTCGGCGACGCCATGGCGCCGCATCACCGTCTGGATGGCCTCGGCCAGCACCTCCCAGTTCTGGTCGAGATCCGCGAGCAGCCGCGCCTCGTCGACCTCGAGCTTGGCCATGCCCCGGCGCATGGCTTGCAATCCGACGACCACGTAGCCCGCAGCCGAGCCGACATTGCGAAGCACGGTCGAGTCCGACAAGTCGCGTTGCCAGCGCGAGATCGGAAGCTTCTCCGCCAGGTGCAGGAGCAGGGCGTTCGCGAGCCCCAGGTTGCCCTCGGCGTTCTCGAAGTCGATCGGGTTCACCTTATGCGGCATCGTCGAGGAGCCGACCTCGCCGGCCTTCGTCTTCTGGCGGAAGTAGCCGAGAGAGATGTACCCCCAGACGTCTCGCGCGAAATCGATGCCGATCGTGTTCGCACGGGCCAGGGCATGGAAGAGTTCTGCCATCGCGTCGTGAGGCTCGATCTGGGTCGTGGTCGGGTTCCAGGTCAGTCCGAGGGCCTCGACGAAACCGCGCGAGACGGATTCCCAATCGATCTCCGGGTAGGCGGCCAGGTGGGCATTGTAGTTGCCGACCGCACCATTCAGTTTTCCCAGGATCTCGGTCCCCGCGAGCTTCTGGCGAGCCCGTGACAAGCGGGCCACCACGTTCGCCAGCTCCTTGCCGAGGGTGGTGGGCGTGGCAGGCTGCCCGTGGGTACGTGAGAGCATCGGTGTGTCGGCCAACGCTTCCGCGCGCTCCTTCAACTCGCCGAGCCAGCCGTCGAGTTCGGGAAGCAGCACCTGGTCGCGCAGGTCTCGCAACATCAGCCCATAGGCCAGGTTGTTGATGTCCTCGGAGGTGCAGGCGAAGTGCACGAACTCCTTGACGGCCCGAAGCTCGGGAAGCTCGTCGAGGCGTTCCTTCAGGTAGTACTCGACCGCCTTCACATCGTGGTTGGTGGTGGCTTCGATGGCCTTCACGCGCTCGGCGGCGGCTTCGTCGAAATCATCGGCCAGCGCAGCCAGGTGCGCGCGGGCGGTGTCGGAGAGAGCCGGCACTTCCGGGATGCCCGGTTGCGCCGCCAAGGCTCCGAGCCAAGCGACTTCCACCTGCACGCGGTAGCGGATCAAGCCGTACTCGCTGGCCAGCGCCCGCAGGGCCTCGGTTTTGTTGCCGTATCGCCCGTCGAGAGGCGATACCGCCGTCAGGCTCGAAAGCTGCATTCGACCTCCTCGCAAAGCCTACCCGACCCAGCGCCGGGCGTTGTGGAAGAGCTGCATCCAGGGCCCCTCGTCCGCAGTCCACTCCGGCGGCGCCCAGGAGTGCTGGACCGTGCGAAACACACGCTCCGGGTGGGGCATCATGATCGTGAAGCGCCCATCGCGGTTGGTGAGCCCGGTGATTCCGCCCGGCGAGCCGTTCGGGTTGGCCGGGTAGTGTTTCGCCGGGCGGCCGTGGCCGTCGACAAAGCGCAGGGCGACGCCATCGGGCTCGCCGTCCAGGGCCGCACGGCCCTCGCCATGGGCCACGGCAATCGGAAGCCGGGCGCCTTGCATGTCTTTCAGCAAGATCGACGCGCTTTCGGTGATTTCGACCAACGCCAGCCGCGCCTCGAACTGCTCGGACCGGTTCCGCAGGAAGCGCGGCCAGGCGTCGGCGCCTGGAATCAGCTCGGCCAGGGCGGAGAACATCTGGCAGCCATTGCAGACGCCGAGGCCGAAGCTGTCTTCTCGCTCGAAGAAGGTCCGGAAGGTTTCCCGCGCGCGCTCGTGGAAGAGGATCGATTTGGCCCAGCCCGCGCCGGCGCCGAGCACGTCTCCGTAGGAGAATCCTCCGCAAGCGACCAGGCCACGGAAGCCCATCAGGTCGGTTCGGCCCGCGAGAAGATCGCTCGTGTGAACATCGACGCATTCGAAGCCTGCCCGGTCGAAGGCCGCGGCCATTTCGATTTGTCCGTTCACGCCCTGCTCGCGAAGGATCGCGATGCGAGGCCGTGCGCCGGAAAGGTTCGGGGCTCTGCTGGGAAAGCTGGGCGGGAGATCGACGGACAGCCCCGGATCATCCATGTCGATCCGCGTCGCCTGCTCTTCGTCCGCGCAGGCCGCGTCGTCGCGCAGCGTCTGGAGCGCATGGGTGGTGGCCGACCACCAGCCGCGCAAGCTGGCCCGCGACTCCCGGAATACCTCTTCTCCGCGGCAGGAGATCACGATGCTTGCGTCGTCGCAAGGGGTGGCGACCTGCGAGACCGCGTCTGCGAGGCCATGGCGGGCAAACATCGACGCCACGGCCTGCGCGTCTTCGTCTGGCACCTGCAGCACGACGCCAAGCTCTTCGGCGAACAGGCCAGGCAAGCACTCTTCCTTGCTCGCATCGAGGTCGATCCGCAATCCGCATCCACCTGCGAAGGCCATCTCGAAGAGCGTGGCCAGCAGGCCCCCGTCCGAGCGGTCGTGGTAGGCCAGGATCCGGCTCTCGGCCTTCAGTTCGGCCAGGGCGGCCGCGAAGCTGCGCAGCCGGGCCGGGTCGTCGAGGTCGGGTGCCTCGTCGCCCACCTGTCGGTAGACCTGCGCCAAGGCCGACGCACCGAGCCGCTTCGCGCCTCCGGCCAAATCCACCAGGAGCAGCACGGTTGCGCCTGCATCCCGGCGAAGCTCCGGCGTGAGGCTGGCGCCGGCATCGCCCACGGGTGCGAATGCGCTGACGATCAGTGAGAGCGGTGAGGTGACGCTTCGTTCGGCTCCGTCTTCATGCCACACGCTGCGCATCGAAAGGGAATCCTTTCCGACGGGCACGGCGATGCCGAGCGCGGGGCAGAGCTCTTCCCCGACCGCTCGCACCGCATCGAACAAGCCGGCGTCTTCGCCGGGATGTCCGGCGGCAGCCATCCAGTTACACGAGAGTTTTACGTGGCCGAGCCCGGCCACGTCTGCGGAGAGCAGGTTGGTGAGCGCCTCGCCCACTGCCATGCGGGCGGAGGCGGCCGGGTCGAGCAGGGCGATCGGCGTGCGTTCCCCCATCGCCATCGCCTCACCGGCTCGCGTGTCGTAGCTGGCGGTCGTGACGGCGGCATCGGCCACGGGCACCTGCCAGGGGCCGACCATCGGGTCCCGCGCGATCAGCCCAGTGACCGTGCGGTCGCCGATCGAGATCAGAAAGGTCTTGTCCGCCACGGCGGGAAGATGAAGCACGCGCTGGATCGCATCGCGAAGATCCACCCCGGAGAGGTCCAGGGCCTCGGGCTCGAAGGCCAGGCGTTCGGCATGCCGCTGCATGCGCGGTGCCTTGCCCAGTACGATCTGCAGCGGGAGATCGATCGGCGTCTCGCCGAGGGTCTCGTCCGTGACCTGCAGCTGGCCGTCGCCGGTAGCTTCGCCTAGCAAGGCGAAGGGGCATCGCTCGCGTTCGCAGATCTCTTCGAAATCCGCCATGCGCCCCGGCTCGATGGCCAGCACGTAGCGCTCCTGGGCCTCGTTGCACCAGATTTCGAGGGGCGACATGCCCGGGTCGTCGTTTGGGATGCGGCGCAGCTCGAAGCGCGCTCCGCGGCCGCTCTGATCGACGAGTTCGGGAAGCGCATTCGAGAGGCCGCCTGCGCCCACATCGTGGATCGAGAGGATCGGGTTCGTCTCGCCCTGGGCCCAGCAGCGATCGATCACTTCCTGGCAGCGTCGTTCCATCTCCGGGTTACCGCGCTGCACGGATGCGAAATCGAGATCTTCGGCGCTGGTACCACTTGCCACCGAGGAGGCCGCGCCGCCACCGAGGCCGATCAACATGGCCGGCCCGCCAAGCACGACGATGGGCGCGCCGGGCGGAATCTCCTGCTTGTTCACATGCTCCGTGCGGATGTTGCCGAGGCCCCCCGCGATCATGATCGGCTTGTGATAGCCCCGCACCTCGCGGCCGCCGGGGCCAATCACTTCTTCTTCGAAGGTCCGGAAGTAGCCGCAGATGTTTGGGCGCCCGAATTCGTTGTTGAAGGCCGCGCCGCCGATCGGGCCCTCGAGCATGATGTCGAGGGCGGAGGCGATGCGGGCGGGTTTGCCGAAATCCTCTTCCCACGGCTGCAACGCGCCCGGGATGCGAAGATTCGAGACGGAGTAGCCCGTGAGCCCGGCCTTGGGCTTGGCGCCGCGGCCGGTGGCGCCTTCGTCGCGAATCTCTCCGCCGGAGCCCGTTGCCGCGCCGGGAAAAGGTGAGATGGCGGTGGGATGATTGTGCGTCTCGACCTTCATCAGGATGGCGACCGGTTCCGCGTGCGCGGCGTAGATGGCGCTCTTCGGATCGGGGAAGAAACGTGACGCCTGAACTCCGGTGATCACCGACGAGTTGTCATGGTAGGCGGAGAGAACGCCGTCCGGTGAACGATCCGTGGTATGGCGGATCATCTGGAAGAGCGAGCGGGGTTGCTGCTGCCCGTCCAGGAACCAGTCGGCGTTGAAGATCTTGTGGCGGCAATGCTCCGAGTTGGCCTGGGCGAACATCATCAACTCGACGTCGGTCGGGTCCCGGTCGAGTTCGCGGAAGGCGTCGACCAGGTAGTCCACCTCGTCCTTGGCCAGAGCAAGGCCGAGCCGAGCGTTGGCTTCTTCGAGGGCCTCACGTCCGCGGGTAAGGACATTCACCCGGCCGAGGGGCCGCGGCGGGAAGCTCTCGAACAGGCGGCTGGCCTGCTCGCTCTCGCTGAGCACGACCTCCGTCATGCGGTCGTGGAGCAGGGCACCCGCCTCTTGAAGGGATTCCGAGTCCGCGCCGGGCAGGAGGTAGCGCGTCCCGCGCTCGACCCGTTGGACCTGCTCGAGCCCACAGATATGCAGGATGTCCGTGGCTTTGGAAGACCAGGGAGATCGGGTGCCTGGCCGCGGGATGATCCATAGCTGCGGCACGGACGAATCGGGCTCCGGCCCCACCGGTCCCTCGGTGAGCAGGCGTTCGAGCCGCTCCCGTTGGGCGGGCGCAAGCGCCCCTCGGGTCTCTACGAAGTAGACGTACTCGGCCGAGAGCTGGTGCACCGCCGGAAATCGGGTGCGGATCAGCGCAAGGGCCCTGGCGGCACGCGCCTCACTGAGCGCGGCTGCACCTCGGAGCTGAAGCATCGGGGTCCTCGAAAGCACATAGGGCGGGGGGGTTCGAGGGATGGCCGGATTCTAGGCACTCCCCAGTGGATTGCACGGGTCGGCAGTTCGCTGGCTCCATGAACCATCCTGATGAGAAGAGCCCGGTTAGAGGAGCCCCTCGTCGCGCAGCCAACGCTCGACCGTATCCGCGGCCAGCACGTGGCCGGCTGGATTCCAGTGAGGGTCGTGTTGGAACTTGAGCCTATGACCCTTGTTCTTCGCGAAGGCAGCGTCGAGTGGCAGGTAGGGCACGCCGATTCGACGCAGGGTCGCCGTCAGGAGTTCACGCGGATCGGGCGCGCCTCCAATGCTGATGATGGCTAGTTGGGCATCGTGCCGCTTCGTTTCGGCATCGAGGGTCTCGATCAGCGCGCGGCTGGTCCGGAAGTCGTGATTGCGGCCGGGTTTGGGAGGGCGCGTGGGTCCGTCGAACTCGATCCATTCGCGGGTGGGGGATGCGCTAGCCGCGGGCGAATTCCTCGCTGCGCGTGCCGGTGCCTCCGCGGGGGGCTCCGGTTGCGCCCGCCACGCCCGCCAGACATTCCGGAGATGGCTGCGCCACTCCCAGACCCGGTGGAGCACGTAGGTGCGCTGCCGCAGGAAGCGGCTGAACTTCTCCCGCAGGTTCGAGCTGGGGACCGGCACGCCCCTCAGCTGGAGCGCCCCCTCGGCGTCGAAGACGAAATGCGGCTTGGGGTAGCGATAGCGACGGTTGGCGTTGTTGTCCTCGACATCGTTCGGATGGAATAGATACAGAACCAGGTCGGGTGCGTAGCGATGACCCTCTTCGCGAAAGAAGAGCAACTGCTGGTCTGTTCCGTAGCCGGCCACACTCGTGTTCACGAATTCCGTGTCTGGGAATCGGCCCTCGAGCAAGTCGGGCAGCAGTTCGCCCCGCTCGACGCCATACCCGAAGCCGAAAGAATCCCCAAGGAAGAGCACCCGCCGCCGGCCGGCAGTGCGCTCCAGGGTCACCGGGTCGTCGCGGAACCCCTGTGCGTTCGTCGCGACACTCACCTCGAAATCCCGGTGGATGTGACGGCCCTGGGCCGACGGCACGTGGGCCCAACCGAGCAGCGGGTGCTGGCTCCAAAAGCTCTGCACTCCCTGCTCCGGCGCCCACGCACGAACGAAGAGCCGTGCCCCCACTTCGAACAGGCCCAGCGTGAGGGCCACCGAAACAGCCGCGAGCGCAAGGTTTGGCAGCCATCGGTGGAATCGGTCGCTCGCCACCGCGGGATCAGGCATGGAGGGCCGAGTCTAGCGGATGGGCCTGAGCCGGTCCGCCTCCGCGGGTCATCCTTGCACGGCGTCCTCAGGTTCGGATTCAGCGTCGGGCGAACCGTCTGGCAGACCGTCTGACAGACCGGGTTCGGCGACCGATCCAGTCCGGTAGCGGAAGACTTCGCGGCGGTACTTGTAGAAGACGCCATCGAATCGTCCCACGTTCTCGAAGAATTCGGGTCGCTCGAGCAGCGCGACGGCAGCGGGGTTTCGCTTCCGTGCAAGCTCGGGACGGTTGAAACTGACGATGAGTGGAAGCATCGCCTCGTCCGCCTCTCGCATCAGCTCGATCAAACTCTGGGAATCCCGAAGGCTTCGGGTGGTGGGGTCGTAGTAGTCCAAATCGCCGTAGACCGTGCCGGTCATCACTGGCCTGGTGGCGGCGGGATCGCGGTGGTGCGGCCATCCGAACGCCTCGAGGACCTCGAAGGTCGGTTGAATGGATCGTGTGCGCAGGACGTTGCGCATTGGGTGGCTTGCGATCGCGTAGCTCGCTCCATAAGACAGGGCCACCATCCCGATCACGCCCTTTCGAGCCGCGCCCTGAGGAACCACCCGGCCGGCCCATACCATGCCAAGCGAGATTCCCGCGATGAGTCCGGGCAGAGCGTGGATGACATACCACTCGTAGAGGTGGTCCCCGCGAATCGCTGCGAACACGATCGTCAGCGGTCCGGGAAGAACGAGCACGGCCAGGGCGAGTCTCCCCTCAACGCCGTTCCGCGCCAGGCGAACGCAGCCGAGGAGAAAGGCCGCGATCGATGCGACGATGAGGATCGGCAGCAGTATCGGATTGTCTTCGAACAGCCCAGCCATCGTGACGAATCCTCTGTGAGGTTCTTCAGTCGGGGTGCCCAGCAACATGAGCAAGGCCGTCTTGTTGAGGAATTTCGTCGTGATCGGACTGGTCCAGCTCTTCGAGTACTCGAGGAATTGCATCATGTTCGCAAGGTTCAGTTGGAGCCAGACCATTCCTGCAAGTAGCTCCGTCATCGCGAAGCGAAGCAAGGGCGGCGCGCCAGTACTCGCGCCGCCGGTTCGGGTCTTCCAGAATCGTCCGAGCACGATTCCATTGATCACGATGAGCACGAAGATCGCACCCGGGTAGGTCCAGAGCAGGAGGGTTTGACAGGCGCCGTAGGCCACGAAGCGGGGCCAGCTGGTACGTTCAAGCACCCGCAGTGCGAAAATGATCAGTAGCGGAAGGAGCGCGAGCATCAACGAATAGCCGCGTACCTCGCTGGCGTAGCGCAAGTACCAGGGGTGAAGGGCGAGAATCCACGCCGCAAGGATTCCAGCGACGGGGAAGCCCAACCGCGCGAGCAGTCCGGCCAGGGTCGCAATGCCGGCGACTCCGAAGATCAAGGCGGGCATGCGCACGACAGTTTCGACGGCGCGAAGATCCTCCGGTTGTACGAACGCCCGCCAACCCTCCCAGCTGAGTCGCGCGAGGATCGAATACGGTACATGGTTGTTGGGCTTCTGATAGAAGAAGAGTGTGTTACCCCAGGAAACAGGCTCGAACTCGACTTCGTTGGCGTCGTTGACCTGGTATGCGCCATTGATCGAATGGACCAGCATGTACTTCTCGTCGGTCCACAGCGAATCGTCGAGTCGGGGAGCTGCACTGATCGCCAGGGCGAGCATTGCAAGGATGGTTCCTACCAGGAACATGGGGTGCCAGCGCGTCGCTGGGGAAACCAATGCCGGGTCGCATGTCGATCGACCAGGCCGAGCCCAGTGGCGGAAGCTCGCGATCAAGACCAGCAGCACGCCTGCATTGGCCAGCGTGATCCAGAACAGGTAGGCGCCCGCGTAGTCCTTCGGCCGGAGCGGGAAAGCCCGAACGGGTCCGGACCCAGCGCCAGGAAAGCCATCGCGGGAAGCAGCAGCAGGCTCAACAAGATGCGGACGCGCCCTGGCCAGAGGGACTCGACGACTCCGCTCTCGGTCGCTGATGACATCACGGTTCTGGCACCAGTGTAGAGGAAGTCGGGTGAACCACGTGAAGGGCGCGTGAGAGTCAGGCCTCTCGTGCTCCGTCCCGGGGAAGGTCGATCGTTGACTTCCCA
>JAFDCZ010000203.1 GCA_019312665.1 Deltaproteobacteria bacterium
ATCGAGCTCCGGCGGTAGCCGCGCCGGAGCTCAGCCCGCGATGTACTCCGCGGCAAAGCGCTCCATCGCCTCCAGCTTGGGCTCGAGGGCGCGGTAGACGGGGTCGTTGGGGTCCCAGAGCATGACCACCGTGCCGTCGATGCCCCAATCCTCGAGCTGTTGGTATGCCGCCTTCGACGGCTCGACCAGCGGCATGACGAAGCGTCGGAAAGGAAGATCTCCGGCGTCGCCGGTCTCGTCGAGATGACGCTTCCGCTCCACGTCCAACTTGGCCAGCAGCGTCTCGATCTCATCCATCGGATAGCTCATGCCCATCCAGCCGTCGTGGCGCGCCGCGCGGCGCAGGGCAACATCGGACTTGCCCCCGATCCAGATGGGAATCCTCTGCTTCGGCACCGGGAACTGACCGGTGGGGCCGAATCGATAGTGCTCCCCCTCGAACTCGGCCTCTCCATCGTCCCAGAAGTCGCGCATGATGGTCAACATTTCGTCCATGCGTTTGCCGCGGCTCCGGGGGTCGTAGCCCAGCAGCGCAATCTCTTCCGTGTTCCAGCCAGCCCCCACGCCGAGCCCGAAGCGATAGTCCGACAGCATCGCGACAGTGGCCGCCTGCTTCGCCACGGAGAAGGGCTCGCGCATGGGCAACACGTAGACATAGGTCATGAATTCCACTGTCGTGGTCACGGCCGCCATGCTGGCCATCGTGATCAGCGGATCGGGATAGGCGATGTCGGGCTCGAGGACGCGGAAGCCCGAAGGGTGGACCGACTGGTAGTCCTTGGGGATGGCGACGTGATCCGGAACGGCAATGCCCTTGAAGCCCATGCGCTCCGCGGCCTGGGCCACGAGCCTCGGATGATCGTTTCCCTGGTGGAACCAGGACAACCAGTACTCCATCGAGATCTCCTCTACTGCGCCGAAATGCCGAATGCCCTGACGCTACTCCTGCTCGGCGGGCTCATCGGAAAGGAAGTAGTTGAGCAGACGGATGCGGCCGTCCTCGACGTGGAATATGTCGACGGCGTGCACACTCGCCCCGGTGGAGAGGTCGATATGGAGCTCGGCAACCACCCGGCGGCCGTCGGTCATCAGCGGCCCGGCCAATCGGGGCTGCGGCCCGCCCGTTTCGATCGCCTTCGTGTAGAACTCCCTGATCGCCTCGTGGCCCGACACGCGCATGCCGAGGCCCAACAACACGGCGTCCTCGTGGAATAGATTGACCACATCCAGATCGGCTGCCCGCATCCGCGAGAAATAGGCTTCGGCAACCTGCTCGGGTTCCATCATCTGTGTTCCTCCTGTCGTGCGGTCGTTGTCTGGCGTGGACGCCTCTTCCGCCGAGCATCCGATCATGAGGACGGCGAGCGCGCCGACAACGACGGCGCCGGCGTGGACCGCCTCTCCCATGGCCTGCAGTGTCCCATCGAACTTCATCGCCGCCTCCTGGTTCTCTGCGATCGGTGATTCCCGCTCGCGCCTCAGCGAGCGGGACGTGCTGTCCTCGCCTCCGCGCCGAGCACCGCGATGGCCTCATTGGCCCGCACACGGGGCCCGTTCGGATCGAGGCAAATGAACGCTCGCCTCACTGCGGGTCGAGCTTGTGCCCGTAGCCGCGCTGGTCGAGAAAGACCGGCTTGCGCCCCTCGGCGCGCGCCCGTACGGACTCTTCGAAGTTCTCCGTCGTGAGCCGCACGTAGAGCTGGGCATGGCCCTCGTGATTCATGTGCGCATGCAGCCCCCCGGCGTCGAGACTCGCCCACAGCAGCTGCTTGGTGAGCTCCACGCCGACGTGACTGTAACCGATGATTCGCTCGGCAAGCGCATAGCAAGTTTCGAGGAGCGCCTCGGGCTCGACGACCTGCGACACCAGGCCGATTCGATCCGCCTCTGCGGCGTCAACATCGCGGCCGGAGAGCATGATCTCGAATGCACGCGAAGAACCGATCGCACGGGGCAGGATATAAGAGAGGCCGAGCTCCGCCGAGGTGAGGCCGTTGTTGATGCCGGCCGCACGGAAGTAGGCTTCGCTGGAGGCAACGCGAATGTCGCATGCGGCTGCGAGGCAGAGTCCACCGCCGATTGCAGCACCGTTGATCGCGCCGATCACCGGCTGGTGCATGTCGCGAATCGACAAGATCACCTCGTCGAGAACCTTGAGAGCCCGCCTCGCGATCGTCGGGACCGTCAGACCCGCGATGTGGGGAATGACGCCGTCGTCCTTGTGATCTGCACCGGAGCTGAAGCCCCGGCCCGCACCCGTGACCACCACGACCCGGGTCTCATTGTCGAAGCTGATGTCGCGCAGCGCATCGCGCAGCGGGATCATCACGTCGAATGCCATCGCATTCATGCGCTCCGGACGATTCAGCGTGACGAGGGTGATCTTGGGGCGGGGCTTGCTGATCTGGATGAAATCCACGGGCTCTCCTGCTGACCGACGAAGAGATGGGGCGAGACGATAACGCGCTTGCCGGCGGTTGCGCCTTCCGAGAACCCCGTGCCACCGGAGCCCGTCCTGCGCTGACAGCGACCCCATTTCCGCCGAGTTCGATCCGCACACCGGCAGGTCGTGACTCGCCGCGAGCCGGCTCGCACCCCGCTCGCCCGGCTGGACCTAAAGTCCGGAACCGGCAGAGCCGAAGCACAAGTCGTGGCCAGCGTTGATGAAATTCAAGATCCCACGGCAGCGACGACGGCGCGCGCCCCGATCCTGTTGCTGGCGACGCTCGCGATCGTTGCGGCGGTGGGTCAAAGCGGGCTGTGGGGAACCTTCGCTTGGGATGATCGCGAACTCGTCGTCAACGAAGTCATTCTCGAGCCCGATGCTCCCATCTTCGGCGATTTCACCGCTCCGTTCTGGAATCCCGATTCCGCTGAGGGACGCGCCAGCTACTTCCGACCCGTCGTCCAGACTTCCTACCGGCTCGATCATCGCGTGTGGGGAGCGGATCCCATTGGGTTCCATCTGACCAATCTGCTGATTCACCTGGCGACGTGCGCGCTCCTGTTCGTCGTCTGTACTCGTTATGGAGCCTCACCCATCGCCGCGGCCCTGGCAGGTCTCCTCTTCGGTCTCTCGCCACGCCTCAGCGAGAGTGTCTTCTGGGTATCCGGCCGAACCGATCTGTTGGCGGGTTTCTTCGTGATGCTGGCAATCGCCCTCTACCCACGCGAAGGCGAATCGGGAGCTCGTCGCCTGGCAGCAAGCGCCGTGATGCTTCTCGGACTCCTCTCGAAAGAAGTCGCCGTCGCCGGCATAGCGGCGCTGATGACCCTCGAGCTGGCACGATGGCTGGCACCGACCGCCGCGCCCCAGACGGCGGCCGGCGGACGAATCAACACCCGCGCCGTCGAGCTCAAGACGCTTCTCACCCATCTGGGCCCGATCGGGCTCGCCTTGATCGTCTATCTCGGTCTTCGCCAGCTGGCGATTGCGGATGGCGCCCACGCAGATGCCTCGCTGGCATGGGTGGATCGCCTGATGCTCAGTGCCGAGTCTCTGGGGCGCTACGTCCTGATGTGGCTCGACCCTCTGCGGCCGGCCCTGCGCATCGGATCGGTACGCGCACCGCGGGATCCGTGGTTGGTGGGGACGGGGCTGCTCGCGTTGGCGGCGGCCCTCTGGGGGCTGCGATGGGCCTGGCGCACGGAGCCGTCGAGATTCGCCGTCGCGTGTCTGGTGATGACATTCGCGTCTCTCGGACTCGTACTGCATCTGCTTCCGATCCACATCGACGTCATCGCAGCAGACCGCTTTCTGTATCTCCCGACACTCGGATTGAGCGCGTTCTGCGCGGTGGCAGTCACGGGCTTGAACGAGCGCAGAGCGCGGTTCGCTTCTGCCCTCGCTGGCATCCTGGTGGTCGCGTTCTCGTGGGCCCTCGTGCAGCGGGCAGAAGTCTGGCGGGACGAGCTCTCCCTGTGGCTCTCCGCGAAACAGAACGCGGACGCGCACGATTCGATTCCGGACGCGTGGATCGCGATGATCCTGCTGGAACGCGAGCAGCCGGGGCTCGCTCTCCTCTTTCTCCAGAACGCCGCGAGAATCGAATCCAGCTCGCCGCTGGCACCGCCACGAAAAGAAAAGGCGCTGGATTATCTTGCGCGAATCAGCACGGCACTTTCAGCGCTCGGGCGCGACGAGGAAGCCGTGCACGCCATCGAGAAGGTGGTTCGAAACGACCCCGACGATCTGTCCGCGCGAACCACCCGGGTCGTCATGATCTCGCGAACGATGCGACTCGAAGAAGCCTCTGGCGAAGCCGATCGCATGCTCGAGGCACCCAACCTCTCGGCGTCCGACGCGGCGCAATTGCGCAACGTCGTGGCGATGGGGAAGGCCTGGCAGCGTCTCCCCGAGCCGAACGCCGGCGAACCTCCGAGCCTCCAGATTGCGCGCGCGCGAATCCACGAAGGCCTGGGCGCCATGCGGCGGGCGGAACGGTCCTGGCAGGACATCCTGGCCGACCCCGCGATCGGCGAGTCCGAGGTCTACGAGGCGGCGCGCTTCTTCTGCTTCCGCTCGGGCATCGAAGCGGCGGCGCCGGTGCTGGACCGACTCCTCGCGATGAACGGTGCGCACTTCGAAGACGCCCGGATCCTGGGCGAATACCTGCAGGAGCGGCAGCGGACCCGGATCGCCGAAGAACCGCCCACCCTGCTCGCGTCCGAGATGCTGGCGCTCGCCGCGCGCTGAACAGCTGCCGGGCTCCAGTGCGGGGCCCCTTCGCGCCGGAGCTCTGGGCCTGCCAACGACCGAGTCCGGCCAACCGCTTGCTATGTCGAGCGGACCGAGGGGTCGGAGCTCCAGACACGGAGAGGGGGATCACTTCAATGTGGCGAGTCGGCTACCCTTCTCCTCGAACGTCGCTTCGGGCATTCTCGCGGCGAGGGTGCGCGGCCCGATGGCTCGATGCATCACCCCGCCTGCTCGAGGTTGCCCGTGAGCGCTGCCGCGGATTCGCCTGGCTGGCGACCTTCACTCCGGATACAGAAGCTCTACGCCGACCACTCGCACTGCGCACCTGCGCTCGGCGTGGAGCGCGCGCGGCACTACACCGAGTACTACAAGAAACTCGCACCGCGGCAGGCTTCGGCGCTGCGCCAGAGCGCCGAGAGCCTGGCCCACCATCTGGATCGGCGCTCGATTCGGAACCACGACGACGAGTTGATCGTCGGCACCCACACCGAGCATCGCATCGGAGCGATCTGTCACATCGAGAAGGCCGCCCGACTCATGCAGGTGCAGGCGAGCTTTCGGGAGCGGGGCATCGCCCTGCTGAACCCGGCGTGAAGCAGCCGGCTCGGACAGCGAAAGGCTCCCAGTGGCAGGCCCGATGAGCGCACACACAGCGCTCTATGCCCCCCCCGCCATGTACGCCTGGGATTTCTGGCTGCTCGAGCACGGGGGGCAGTGGCACCTCTTTCATCTGCAGGCTCCGCGGGACGAGCACCCGGAATCGCGCCACCAGCTGGCCTCCGTGGGCCACGCCGTCTCCTCGGATCTCGAGAACTGGGAGCCCCGGCCGACCGCATTCGAGGCGGGTCCCGAGGGCGCCTGGGACGACCAGTGCATCTGGACCGGCTCCATGTTCGAGTGGCAGGGGCGCTTCTGGCTGCTCTACACCGCCCGAAAGCGGGGCGGCTTTCTGCTGCAGAAGATCGGGCTGGCAGTGAGCGACGATCTGGAGCACTGGGAGCGCCACCGGGACAATCCAGTGATGACCGCAGATCCGCGCTGGTATCAGACCCGACCCGATGCGGGCCCGCTCAAGATCGAGGACTGGCGCGACCCCTACCTCTGCCTGGTGGACGGCAGACCCACCGCCCTGATCACCGCCAGAACCGCCATCCCGCCAGGCACCTGGAAGCTCCGGGTGATCGGCGCACACCTGAAGGAGTTTGCTCGGATGTCGACTCCGCTACGTCTCGGGTACCCCTCGGGCAAGCTCGCGGGACGAGGTTGTCTGGCGTTCGCGCAGAGCGACGACATGCTCCGCTGGCAGGTGAAGGCGCCGCTGTTCTCACCGGGGCGCTATGACTGCCTGGAGTGCCCCCAGTACTTCGTCCACGAGGGGCGCCACTACCTCACCTTCAGCACGCTGAAGGAGTGGTACCAGCGAGACTGGGCAAGGGAGATCGGCGGGGGACAGACCGGCATGCACGCCTATCACGCCGCATCCATGGAAGGTCCCTGGGAGCCCTGCAACGGTGATGGTGTGGTGCTGGGCACCGAGAGCCAGTGTTATGCGACGCGGATGGTCGAGCGGGCTGGCCAGTGGCAGGCTCTGAGCTGGCGCTTCAAGGCCGAGGGGCACGCGGGTTTCTGCGGGATGATCGACACCCCAAGACCGGTCAACATCGACGGTGCCACTCTCTCTGTGGCCGAGTAGCTGCGGCGCCGCCCGCACGGGCCCCCTGCTGGGCCTGCTCTCCTGGTGGACCGGAGCCAGGACACCCATCAGTCGCAGCGGAAACGCTGCTCCTCTCCGCTGGCGACGCCGAGTCTCTCTTGCCGGCAATTGCAAGGCGCTGGCCGCACTTCTCGGGCCTCAAGGCGCTGCTTCTACTCGGTTTTCTCCACTGACGCGCACCGGCCGCCGCCGTGCTGCGAAGAGAGCCCCCACGCATTCCTCGACGCACCTGCCTGCGATTTTTCCGTGCCAGCCACCACTTACCTGCTGCCCATTCACGAAGACGCTCTGCCCCAACGATCGGCTGATGAGGAGACCCGATGGCCCGCGCCTCAGAGACTCTCGGCCGGCCGGGTGTGGAGTCGGCCGGTGCTCGGGTCCCGTCTCGAGCCCGAGCTCGCTCGTGGGCACCTCTTGGTCTCCTCCTCGCCGCGGCACTGGCCACCGCCGAAGCCCGCGCCGGGACGATCACCAGCTGGAAGGGGGGCGCCTCCACCTGGGGAACGGCCGGGGAATGGGACACCGGTGTGGTTCCGAAAAACGGAACTCCGAACCCGGCCGACACCTACGACGCCGTCGTCGGCGCGGGCACGGTGACCCTCGACCTGGACGTCACCATCGACGAGCTCGAGCACACCGGGGGCACGATCGACGGGGCCGGATTCAGCCTCCAGATCGACGATCTCTTCACCTGGAAGGGCGGAACCCTCACGGGGACGGGCACGACCTCGGCACTCGCAGCGGCCAGCATCACCGGAACCGCCAACAAATTCCTGGAAGGCGGCCACACGCTGGTGGCCCAGGGGACGACCACTTGGGACGACGGCGACCTCTTCCTCCAGGGCGCGGGCACGACCTTCCAGAACGAGGGCACCTTCGTCGCCGCCGCCGGCCTCAACGACCGGCTCACCTTCAGCGTGGCCGGCGCCAGCTTCGACAACCAGGGCACCTTCCGCAAACAGGGAACGACGGCCCTCACCACCGTCGATGCGTTCTTCGAC
>JAFDCZ010000204.1 GCA_019312665.1 Deltaproteobacteria bacterium
AAGACGGTGTTGGCCGGGCCTGCGCGCCCCTCGGCCGGCGGGTCCGACGTGTGCCCGGCGCCCAGCTCGCGAGCGCGGGCCTCGATCGCGCCGAGCGCGGAGGACTCGGCGAACGCCATGTAGAAGGCTTCCCCGAAACGCGAGAAGAAGCGCCCCATCGTCTTGCCGGGATCGTTGGGCGTGATCACTTCGAAGCGCCCCAACCGGTCGGGATCGAAGAGCGTGAGCGTGCCTGCGTATCCGAAGTGCTGCGAATCGATCGGCACGAATGCGTCCGGGTCGAGTGCGAAGAATGCCGCGCAACGCTCCGCGGCCGCTGTGGCGTCATCGACCAGCAGGGTCGTTTCGTAGAAGAAATCGATGTCGCCGACCGGCTCGAGTTCTTCGTGGGGGCTCACCACCACCCGGAAGCCCACGTCCCCGGAGGCGGGTGGATCGACGAACACCTGGCCGCCCTCTTCCACCAGGTCGATGCCCTGGCTGCGCAGGTGGGCAACGAGGCCGGAAACGTCGTCGGTCGCAACGCCCGCCGCGTACAGGTGGGCGCCGCGCTCGGCCACGGCATGCCCGATGCGACCCGCCCCATCGGGCTCGAGCAGCTCCACGAAACCGTTTCCGAGGCGAAGCCGGGTCCGCAGCGCACCGAGGGACGCAACGCGATCCTCTCCAGCCAGCTCCGCTCCGAGCAGCTCACGCCAACGGCTCGCTACCTCGGCCCGGTCGGGCACGGCCATCTGCAATCGATCGATGCGCTTCAGCATGGGATTCTGGCCGCATGCTACCACGCGGACCTCCTCTCCACGTTCGCTAATGGTCCCAGGCCCGCGCTCAGGCGTCGCGAGGGGCTCCATGCCCGGCTATCGGGTTGGCCGCCGAAGACCCCTCGTTGACAGTCACCACTGGTCCCTGGCATCTTGCCGGCCCGGATTGACATGAGAGTCAATCCGATTGCCCCTTCCCCCTTTGCCAGAGGACCCCCATATGTCCGAGGAGAATGCGGCCCAAGGGCCGCTCCCGGTGGTCGACTTCCTGAAGCTTCCCGAGGGCGGCGATCCGTACCTGGAAGGCCACAAGTGCAAGAGTTGCGATGCGATCTTTCTGGGTGAGCGAAACATCTGCTCGAAATGCGGCACCCGTGGCGAGATCGGCCCTGTGAAGCTCGGCAACACGGGCACGTTGTACGTGTATTCGATCGTGCACCGTTCCTTTCCCGGGATCGAGGTCCCGTACATCTCGGCGATCGTCGATCTCGACGGCGGAGGTACGGTGAAGGGAAACCTGATCGGAGTCGATCCCGACCCGGAGAAGATCGAGTTCGGCATGCCGGTCGAGGTCGTCTACAAGGATGCGCTCGGGCGCAAGGACAAGGACGGCAACTCCTACACCTCCTACTTTTTCCAGCCCCGGTCGTAGGCCGGGCTTCGAGGACACACCATGACAGACGCATACGTCGTCGGAATCGACATGATCAAGTTCGGCCGCTTTCCGGAGCGCTCGGTCCCGGACCTGGGCGCGGAAGCGGCCCTGCTGGCCCTGGACGATTGCGGGCTGAAGATCCAGGACATGCAGGCCTTGTATTGCGGCAACCTCGGCCAGGCGAATGCAATGGTCGGCCAGCGCGTGCTGCAGGAGATCGGCCAGACCGGTATCCCGGTCGTGAACTGTGCAAACGCTTGTGCCACCGGTGCGACCGCCTTTCGCGAGGCGTGGATGTCGATCAAGGCCGGCGTATATGACGTGGTGCTGGCCGTCGGCGTCGAGCAAATGGGCCGCGGTCTGCTCGGTGGCGGTGGTGGCGGAAAGGGCATCCCCAAGGAGGGACTGCTCGGCTCCGGCACCATGCCGGCCGTCTTCGCCGAAGCCGGCCAGGAGCATGCCCGCAAGTACGGCACGACCTTCGAGCAGTTCGCCAAGGTCTCGGTCAAGAACCACCATCACTCGACGCTCAACCCCAAGGCCATGTATCAGATCGAGACGCCTCTCGAGACGGTCATGAACGCGGAGATGATCGCCTACCCGAACACGAAGCTGATGTGCTCCGTGAACGTGGACGGCTCGGCGGCCGCAGTCTTGTGCAGCGAAAAGAAGGCCAGGGAACTCGGACTGATGGGCCGGGCCGTCAAGGTCGCGGCGAGTGTGCTGACGAGCGATCCGTGGCAGGAGCGCGATCTGGTCATGCCCGACGTGAACACCTGCACGCGCAAGGCAGCCGCGACGGCGTATGAGATGGCGGGAATCGGCCC
This sequence comes from Deltaproteobacteria bacterium, assembly GCA_019312665.1. Classification (GTDB taxonomy): domain Bacteria; phylum Myxococcota_A; class UBA9160; order UBA9160; family UBA6930. The sequence goes on from JAFDCZ010000204.1 coordinate 2,244, forward strand.
GGAGGATGTCAACCTGGTGGAGCTGCACGATTGCTTCGCCACTGCGGAGATCCTCCACTATGAGAACCTGGGCCTGTGCAAGGATGGCGAAGCCGGCCGCATGATCGACGAGGGCGAATCGGCTCTCGGCGGACGGGTTCCGGTGAACGTCTCCGGCGGCTTGCTCTCGAAGGGCCATCCTCTCGGTGCCACCGGAATCGCCAACATCTACGAAGTGTCGACCCATCTGCGAGGCGAGGCCGGCAAGCGACAGGTCGAGGGCGCGACCGTGGGCCTCACCCACGTGATCGGCCTCGGCAGCGCCTGCGCACTCCACGTACTCGAGAAGGTGTCCTAGGCGGATCCCCAGCGCTGAGGCTCGGAGGCGTCGGCGATGAATTCGTCGAACGCGTGAGGCTGCTTCGCTCCTCTTGCGTTGCCTCGAGTCGCCCCCAATTGCCAGCACGGCCAATCGCGGGGCGGGGGGCGGTCAGCGCGGAAGTAAAAGCGGAGCCAGGCCCGAGAGTGCGCGCCCTCGTACTGCGAGCTCGGCAAACCGGGTGCACGCGCGTTCGAGGGTCTGGTGAGCCATGGAGCGCCGGCCGCCCCCCGCCCCGCGATCCGCCACGAGAAGCGAAGCGGCCCCTACGGGGTTTCGCTTTTTCGGGGCCGCTCCTACCCTCCTCGCGTGCTGCCCAACACCCGACCCCTGGCGGTGATTGCCGCCTCGTTCTTCCTGCTCTTCCTGGCTTGCGCCGAATCGGAACCCGCTGCGGAATCCAGCCCGGCCCCGAAGACAGCGTCCAGCAGCGAGGCACCTGCTTCGAACGCGGAGCCTGCGGCCGCGCGTAAGGGCAATGAACGCCCGCTGCCGGCCTTCGACGGAACGACCCTGGAGGGAAAGCCGCTCTCGGTTTCTTCCTTCATCGGGCGGCGTCTCCTGCTGATGTTCTTCAACCCGGACGTTCCGAGTTCGGCCGTTCTGGCGGATGCCCTCGTAGCCATCTCCGCGGAGAGCCAGGCTCATAACTTCCAGATTCTCGGTGTGGCCCAGGGGACGAGCGCCGAAAAGGCCAGCCAGTTCCTTGCCGATCGCGATCTGTCCTTCCCAACGCTGTACGACACCTCGGGATCTTTCATCCGCAAGATCGCAGGCCAGGGAGCGCCCACCGTTGCGGCGCTCGTAGACGGAGAAGGCAACCTGGTGAATGCCATCGCCGGCTTTCCAACCGACGGAAAAGATCCGGCCGCCGCCGCCGAGCAGGTGTTGCGCGGTTGGTTGCGCCTGCATACCGACGACCCGACCTCTACGGCCTACGGCGAGCGACCCGAAGCCCCGCTCTTCGATGCTCCCATGCTCGAAGACGAAGGCCGTTTCAGCCTCGCAGCACAGCGTGGCGAACCGCTCGTTCTGATCTTCTTCCTGCACACCTGCCCGCATTGCCACCACGCACTCGAGTCCATGAAAGAGACCCTGGCCGCGCTCCCCGAGGCGAAGCGCCCGAAGCTGATCGGCATCTCGATCGACCACAAACCCTATGCCGTGCGAGCTGCGATGAAAGAAGCCGAGCTCGATTTCTTCCCCATCGTCTTCGATCCGGACGAATCGATCCGCGAATCCTACGGCGCCGTCGCCGGCGTGCCGGTCACGTTCCTGATCGACGCCGAGGGCAAGATTGCAGCAAGGGTCGATGGCTGGCGTGACGACCGGGATCCGCCGCTCATGAAGATGCGCCTGGCAAAGCTCGCGGGCGAGACCGTCCCCATGCTGCTCCACAGCACCGGCTACAGCGGCGCCGAGTTCTGCGGCGTCTGTCACGAGAAAGAGCACGCGACCTGGCAGCTCACGAACCATGCCGGCGCCTTTGACAGCCTCGTGCGCCACGGCGACGACGGCGATGGCGAGTGCGTCTCCTGCCACGTCGCGGGTTACGGCAAGAAGGGGGGCTGGACCTTCGATACTCCCGAGCCCGAGCTCGAAGGCGTGGGATGCGAAACGTGCCACGGCCGCGGCGGGCCCCATCGCTCACCGGAGTTCGTGAAGAATCACGACTACGAGAACGTCTGCGTCACCTGCCACAACCCGACCCATTCTCTGGGCTTCGACTACGCGAGTTTCCTGCCCAAGATTTCGCACGCTGCCAATCAGCAATTCGCTTCACTTTCTGAAGCTGAGCGCACGGCGCTCATGGCCGAGCGTCGCAAGCCGCGGGAAGATCTGCTTCCGACCCGCGCGGCGTTCGTCGGCTCGGAGGTCTGCCAGAGCTGTCATGCCAAGGAGTTCGAGACGTGGTCGGGCCACGCCCACGCCCGGGCCTTCGCCACGCTCGAGGCCAAGAATGAGGCCGGGAACCAGGACTGCTTGAAGTGCCATACCACGGGCCTTGGCAAGCCCGGAGGCTTCGCGCCCGCCGCAGGCAGCGATCATTCGGATCAGGCCGCCGTGGGCTGCGAAGCCTGTCACGGTCCGGGCGGCGATCACATCGGCGAGGACGCCCTGAAGCGCGGGACGATCCTCTCCCTCGGCGACAAATGCGATTCCTGCGTGATCCTGCAGATCTGCGGCGGCTGCCATGATGATGCCAACGATCCGGGCTTCGAGTTCGAGGTCCAAGACAAGATCGACGCCCAACGCCACGGCACGATCGAGCCGAGTGCGGGTGCGGGTGCGTCCACGAGCGAGGCGAGACTTCCTTCCAGCACCGTGATCGGCCTGCTCGAATCCGCGCTTTCGGAAGACCGCTCGTGAAGCGTTCCCGTTTTTCGGACATCGCCTCGTGAACGTCTCCGTTGCGACCCACGACGGGGTTCGCACCCTGACGATCGATCGGGAAGCCCAGCGCAACGCCCTCGACCGGGCGACCCTCGAAGAACTCGAAACAGCGCTCGGTGAAGCCGAACGAGACGCGACGGTTCGGGTGATCGTGCTGCGCGGTGCGGGCGACCGGGCCTTCTGCGCCGGTGCAGACCTGAAGGAAGTACTGGGACATGAGAGCATCCAGGAAAGCCGGCGGCACTTCGACGGCGTAGCGCGGGTGATCGGCGCGATGCAGCGCTGCAACCAACCCGTCATCGCGCGGGTTCCCGGCTTTGCCCTGGCCGGGGGTTGCGGGCTCGCGGTGGCCGCCGATTTCACGATCGCCAGCGAAGATGCCGTCTTCGGCCTGCCCGAGATCTCTCTCGGACTGTTGCCGCTGATGGTCTCCGTCCCCATTCTTCGCGCCACAGGCTCGCGCAAGGTGCTGCTCGATCTCGTGCTGACCGGCCGGCGGGTTGCCGCCGACGAGGCGTTGAAGCTTGGCCTCGTCACGCGGGTCGTGCCCAGGGAGAGCCTCGACAAAGAGATCGAAGCGCTTTGTACGACACTCGCCAGCCACTCGCCCGAAACCTTGCGCGCCGGCAAGGAGGCCATCTACACCATGGCCGAAATGGAATCGGGCGCGGCCATGCGTTACCTGCGCGAATCCATCGTCCTCACATCGCGAAGCGAGGATGCCCAGGAGGGGATCCGCGCCTTCTTCGAGAAACGGGAGCCCAAATGGACCGGGCGCTAGGCGAAGAAGCACGACAGGTCCTGCGTGCAGCGCGGGGCTGGCTCGAAGAGCTGGCCGAAGAGGGCGTGACCTCCTTCGAGATCGCGGCTGCGAAGCCCGCAGCGAAGCCGCCTTCTTCCGGCGCGCCGGAAACCGCTCAGACGGGTACCACGCTAGAAGCCGTCCGGGCGGAGCTCGGCGATTGCACCCGTTGCGGGTTGGCCGAGGGCCGCACCAAGCTCGTCTTTGGCGACGGCAACCCGAACGCCGACTTGATGTTCGTTGGCGAGGGCCCGGGAGAGCAGGAAGATCTATCCGGCCTGCCCTTCGTCGGGCGTGCCGGTGAACTGCTGACGCGGATGATCGAGCGCGGGATCGCCCTGCCCCGTTCTGAGGTCTACATCTGCAACATCGTGAAGTGCCGGCCGCCGGGCAACCGGACGCCCCTCGCCACCGAGGTGAGCACCTGCCGTCATTTCCTGGACGGCCAGATCGAGGCCGTGCAGCCCAAGGTGATCGTGACGCTCGGCAAGCCGGCCTCCAGCCTGCTGCTCGGCCGCGACATCGCCATCACCCGTGTTCGCGGTACCTGGCACGAATACAAGGGCATCCCGGTCATGCCGACCTTCCACCCCGCCTTCATCCTGCGCCAGTACACCGAGCAGAACCGCCGACTCGTCTGGGAAGACCTGAAGGCCGCCGCCGCACGCGCGCAGCAGTAGCGGAAGCGGGGACGTTCTTTCCGCTGTTTCCGTTGTTCGGTTTCCCGCTCCGCGGGAAACCGAACAACGGAAACAGCGGAAAGAACGTCCCCGCCCTCGGGTTGCGGGTCTAGAACGGGCGGTCGGGCACCTTGCTGGCCTGATCTTCGCGGAATTTGACGAGGCGCTTGCGGACTTCCGGATCGCTGGCGCCGAGGATCGCTGCCGCGAAGAGGCCCGCGTTCTTCGCTCCGGAACGGCCGATGCCGAACGTCGCGACGGGGATCCCGCCAGGCATCTGGACGGTCGAGAGCAGCGCATCGAGGCCATTCAGCGGAGAGCTGTCGATGGGCACACCGAGAACCGGAAGCAGCGTGTGAGCAGCTGTCACGCCGGCCAGATGAGCGGACATGCCGGCACCGCAGATCACGACACCGATGTCTTCAGCCTCGGCGGTTTCGAGGAACCGCACGAGACGTTCCGGCGTGCGGTGGGCTGAGATCACCCTGACGTCGGTCTCCACCCCCAGCTGCTTGAGCGCATCGCGAGCGCACTCCATGACATCCCAGTCGTTTGCACTTCCCATCAAAATTCCGACGCGTTTCGCCACGCTTCTGCTCCTTCGAATGACCGCTGATGAGTCAGGCCGCGGAGTGTAGTGTACGCTCCCCGGCCACCGGAGGTCCCATGCAAGCCGTCGTCGTCCGCGCACCTGGGGCGCTCTCCGTTGAGGACGTGCCGGACCCGACCCCTTCGGAGGGTCAGGCTGTCCTCCGGGTGACGGCCTGCGGAATCTGCGGAACGGATCTGCGGCTCCACCAGGCGGGGAACCTGCCGACGGGCACCCTCATGGGCCACGAGTTCTGTGGAGAGGTCGTCGAAGCCGCAGGCCATCTGAAGGTCGGCCAGCGGGTCACCGCGTTGCCGATCCTCAGCTGCGGCCGCTG
>JAFDCZ010000065.1 GCA_019312665.1 Deltaproteobacteria bacterium
GATCAAGTGATGCAGGATTCCGGCGGCGTCGTCGCGATGGATGCGATTCGTGTAGCGCGGCGGGCCCGGGCTGTAGCGGGCTTCGCCCCGGCGCACACGGTCGAGCAGGCCCGTCCGCCCCGGACCGTAGATGCCGCCAAGACGCAGGGCGCAACATCGGCCCGGGCCGTTCCGCGCAAGCTTCTCGCCCTCCATCAACCGCCGGCCAGAAAAATGAACAGGCTCCGTGGGGGATGTCTCGTCGACCCAGCTGCCGTCTCGTTGGGCACAGACCGCTGTGCTGGAGACGAACAGGAAACGCTCGACGGCCGCCGAGCCGCGAGCCAGGGCTTCCTGGAGATGACGAACCCCCACGACGTACGTCTCTTCATACGCCGTATCGGTTCGCTCATTCGGGGAGGCGGCGTAGACGACCGCATTCAGCCCCTCCGGCACGGCCTCGAGACTGCTCGGCACTGACAAATCCGCGATCACCGGCGCGACGCCCGTGGGCAGCGGCCCTTCCCGCCGACGCAGCCCGAAGACTTCATGCCCTTCCCCCGCAAGACGCGCGGCGAGGGCCTCACCCACATAACCACAGCCTGCGATCAAGATCCGGCTCACGAGAGCTGCGCCAGGTGATGAAGGAGGATGCCGGATGCTGTGGCCACATTCAGCGAATCGATGCCCGAAGCCATCGGTACCGTCGTCGTGGCATCGCACTGAGCCAACACTTCGGCACCGAGTCCTGCGCCCTCCCCGCCCAGAACCAGCGCCACGGGCCGGCCGGCGAAGCGCTCTGCAAGCTCCGCCGCAGGAATCGCGTTGCTGTCGACCACCGCGGCCAGGCGGGTGAAGCCCGCCCCGCGAAGCGTCTCCGCAAGCGGTGTCCAGGCGGGGCAGCCCACGAACGGCACCTCGAGCGTTGCGCCCATCGAGACCCGCACCGCCTTGCGGTACAGGGGATCGCCCCCGCCTATCAAAAGCACGCCGGCCGCGCCGAACGCTCTGGCATTGCGAAAGATGCTGCCCACGTTGTCCGGATTGGCGACCCGGTCGAGCACGACGAGCCTGCCTCCCCTCCCGGTGGCTGCGTCGATCAGCCCGGGGGCCAGGAGGGGCGAGCCGCGCTCGGCGATGGCAAGACATCCCCGGCCAAACCGGTAGCCCGCGAGATCGTCGAATAACGAACGCGGGGCGACGAAGATCGGGATGTCTGGTTCCAGCTCGTCCAGGACTTCGGAAAGCTCGTCCAGCGCCGGCTCTGTCAGGAGGGCCGAGCGCAACCGGAAGCGCCCGCCTACCACGAGGGAGCGAAGCACATGCCGGCTCTCGGCAACGAAGAGCCCGCGAGACGCGAGACGGTCCGGCCGCGAGAGCTGGCGGTAGTCGCCCAGTCGCGAATCATCCTGGCTCGCGACCGACTCCCGGCTCATGCGCCGACGCTCATGTGCCACCGGGAACGCAACGGTTGCGAAGCACTCCCAGACCCTCGATTTCGGTCTCGAGTTGCTCGCCCTCCGTCAGGTAGCGCCGCGGAGTACGCACGGACCCGACCCCTGCGGGCGTCCCCGTGAAGATCAGATCACCGGGTTCCAGATCGACGTGGCGAGACAAGAACGCAACCAGTTCGGGCACGTTGAAGATCATCTCCCGGGTGCGGCTCTTCTGAACCGCCTCACCCTCCAACGTGCAACCGATCGCCAGATCCAGGGGATCGGCCAGGGCATCGAGGGTCGTCACCGCCGGGCCAATCGGCCCGAAGCCGCGCAGGGATTTACCCAGGGAGAATTGCGCGGGCTTGTCCTTGAACTGGAGACGACGATCCGAAATATCCTGGCCCACGCAATAGCCCGCCACCCTGTCCAACGCCTGGGTCTCCGGGACCGCCCGTGCGCGCGCGCCCATCACGACGACCAGCTCCGCCTCCCAATCCACCCGGTTCGAGGTGAGCGGCAGATCCGCCTCGGGGCCGGCCAGGCAGGTCGGGAATTTCGTGAACACCATCGGCGTGCTGGGCACGTCCAACCCGGCTTCCTCGGCATGATCGCGGTAGTTCAAGCCGATCGCGTAGACCGCCGCCGGCCGGGGCACACAGGGCCCTAGATCCGCACGCTCGAAAGGCTCACCGTCCGCCGGCGAAACATCGTCGGCCCAAGCTCGGAAATCGGCCCAAGCCGCCCAGACGTCCATCGGATCCGGGCCGAAGCGGCCGCCGGAGGCGCGCTCCACGTCGAGGGCCACCCCATCGCCAAGCAAGACGAGGCGCCCTGCCCGGTTCGCAATGCGCAGAGGCCGAGGGGGCATCTACGCCGGATGGGTCCGCGAGGTCACGTGCTCTACCTCGATGCGTGAGCCCAGGATCACCTGGGTGCGGTCATGAACATGCGTCGGAAGCGTCTCGAGGATCGGCGTCGCCCCGGCGGAGGCCGCGCCGCCGGCTCGCTCGATCACGAAGCCCATCGGATTGCCTTCGTACATGAGGCGCAGCTTGCCTTGCGGTGCCTTGGCTGTGGCGGGATAGATGAAGACACCTCCCTTCAGGAGCGTCCGATGAACGTCCGCCACCATCGAACCGATGTAGCGAGCGCCGTACCCCGCGCCGTGGGCGAACTCCAGGTAGGCCTTGAGCCCATCGTCGAAATCGTTCGTATAGGCTTCGTTGATCGAGTAGATCTTCTTTTCGGTGGGGATCTCGATCCCCGCCTTCACGAGGAGGAACTCCCCGAGCACCGGATCGAGGGTGTACATGTCGACGCCCGCCGCCGTGGCCAGGACCAACACCATCGAAGAGCCGTAGACCACATAGCCCGCGGCCACCTGGTTCCGACCGGGCTGGAGCACGGCCTCTGCACTTTCCGCATCCGGGCGATCGTTGGGCAGCACACTGAAGATCGTCCCCACACTCACGGCCACATCGATATTCGAGGAGCCGTCGAGCGGGTCGGCGAGGACAGCGAAGCGGCCACCCTCACTTGCGGGGCGCAGAACGATCGGCCCCTCCTGCTCTTCCGAGGCGTAGACGCCGGCAGCCGGCGTGTCGCGCAGGCATTGAAGCAGGACTTCGTCCGAGAGGACGTCGAGCTTCTCCTGGATCTCACCGAAGACGTTCTGGCCGCCCGCGGCCCCGACGACGTCCTCGATTCGGGCCCGCCGCACATGGTGGCCGATCGATTTGCAGCCCAGCGCGAGCGCCTCGAGCACGCTGGCCAGGCCGGGCTCGACCCCCCGGGCTGCGAGATGCTTGGAGAGCGTGGTCAGATTCTCGGTACAGGCGGGGGTATCACTCACGGCACGGTCGCTCCTGCAGGGTGGGGTTCGGCAGGGTAACGGGATGCTCAGATTCTTTCCGCTTTTTCCCCGCGGGGAAAAATCTTGTGCTGTGCATGGTGCACCGGTGAATGATTCTGTACCTCATGGGGTGAGCGCGGCCCGTCTCTCGACGCCGCTAGTCTGGCTGGCACCTGGAGATCCCCAGTGCCCCGAGGCGGCGTGACGAGGCCTGGGCTCCGAGGCTGTGTCCTATGGGCATCCCGGAGCCATGCCGGCCTGCGCAAGGAGCCGATTGCCGAACGAACCGACCGACGGCGAGTCCCCTGATTCTGGCCAGGAAGGAGCCGCGTCCACTGGCACGCGACGCCGAACCCGGAAGAAAGCCGCCTCTGTGACGGCCAGCAAGGGGACCGCAACGAAGAAGACCGCCGCCAAGCCCAAGGCGACCCGCAAAGCGGCCACCCAGAAGACCGCGAAGAAAGCCACGCGCAAGGCCTCTACGAAGAAGGCCGCGCGGAAGACGGCGGATCCCGACGTGGAGGTTTTGGAGGCGGATGCAGCCGAGGGGGAACGCCCGAAACGGCGACCGGCAGCGCGCAAGCGAGCGGCCGCGAAGAAGTCGGCGCCGCCCCTCGAGCCCGAAGAGTTCTCGGTGGCCGAGGAGATGTTCGACCTCGATGATGACTTCGAACCCGAGCCCCGGCCTCGAACCAAGACGCGATCCAGGTCCACGACCCGATCCAGATCCCGTGCCGAACCCAGGCCCCGTGAGGATGCGCCGGTCGAATCGGATGGCGACGCGCCGCGCGAATCGGATAGCGACGCGCCGGCCGTAACGAAGATCGAAGCTGTCGAGAGCATCGAGGACGCCCTCGAGGAACTCCAGGCCGAGGCCCTCGCCATGGGCGACGACCTCGACGAGGACGACGAGGATCTCGAGCCCGAGGAAGAGCTGGAAATTCCGACCGGGCCGGTCTTCGAAGGTGAGGTTCCGCTGGAGACCCGCGAGCAGCGCCTTGCGGCGATGCGAAAGGCCGCCCTCCGCCTCGGCATCCGGCGTCTCCACCCGGAGCAGGAAGAGGTGATCGAGCAGGGCCTGGGCGGGAAGGACGTGATGATGATCCTTCCCACCGGCTTCGGGAAATCCGCCTGCTACCAGATCCCATCGATGATCCTGTCGAAGCCCGTGGTGGTGATCTCGCCGCTGCTCGCTTTGATGCAGGATCAGTACGACAAGATGCAGAAGCTTGGTGTGCCTTGTGTGCGCCTCGACGGCACGATCCGTGGCGGCAAACGCAAGGAGGCCCTCGAGCGCATCAAGAGCGGCGAGCGACTGCTGGTGATGACCACACCGGAGACCCTCGGTTCACCGGATGCCTCCGAGGCGTTGATCGCCTCGGGCGTCTCGCTGGCCGCCGTCGATGAAGCCCACTGCATCTCGGAATGGGGCTATGACTTCCGACCCGCCTATCTCCAGATCGGAGAACGGCTTCGTGCGATGGGCGCGCCTCCCGTCGTCGCACTGACAGCTACCGCGACCGAGAAGGTGCGGATGGCGATCGTCCGATTCGTCGGCATGCGCGACCCGCACGTGGTGGCGACCTCGCCCCACCGCTCGAACCTGGCCTTCGACGTTCTTCATTGCGCAGGCGGCGCCCGCTTGCGAGCGCTGGCGCGCCTCGCGTTGCGCGTTCGACGCCCTGGCATCATCTACTGCTCGACGACGCGCGAAGTAGACGAGATCTGGGCCGTGCTCAAACGGTTCGGCGTGCCTGTGCACCGCTATCACGGCAAGATGACCCAGGCAGATCGGAAGAAGAACCAGAACTCGTTCATGCAGCGCGGCCGCCGCACGGTGATGATTGCAACGAATGCCTTCGGCCTCGGCATCGACAAGCCGGACATCCGCTACGTCCTGCATTACCAGTCGCCGGCCTCCCTGGAGCAATACGTCCAGGAGGCAGGCCGCGCCGGCCGTGATGGACGAAGGGCGAACTGCATCCTGTTGTTCTCGTCCGAGGATCGGGCGATCCATGAATCCCTGCTGGCGCGGAGCCGCGTCCGTCCGGAGCAGCTCTACAAACTGGCACGGGCGCTGACGGCATGGGCGCTCGAGGAGAAGACCCCGAGCCTGCAAGCCCTGGCCCTCTCGGCCGAGCTGGGCAGTCGCACCACCGGGGCACTTCTTGCGCTCATGGAAGAAGCGACGCTGGTGAAATGGGACCAGGACGCAGTCTACGTGATCGTCCCGCCGGAGGAGTTCGAGCCCAAGGCCCGCGAACTGGCCGGCCAGTTCGAAACCTTGCGTACCCAGGACGCCCGGCGGCTGGATGCGGTTGCGGACTACGCCATCGACGCTGAATGCCGCGCGACCTTCCTGCGCGAATACTTCGGTGAAGAGGGCGAAGAGCCCTGCGGCATGTGCGACCGCTGCCGAGGCCAGGCAGATCGGCCGGACAGCTTCTGGGAGCCGTTGGCACCGCCCAAGGGTGAAGAGCGAAGACGACGCGGCCGAAGTGGTGGACGGCCGAATAGCAAGAGCGGCGGGCGGCGACGTGGCCAGAAGCAGAACCGAGGACGGCGACGCCCGGCCAGCGCTTCTGGCAAGCCCAAGCAGAAGGCCGCCAGCAACACGGCAAGGCGACGCTCGGAAGCCAACGGCGATGCACGAGCAGCGGCCGACGGCGACGCCCGGGGAAGCCGCAAGCGCAGACGTCGCGGAAGCCGGGGCCGAAGGCGCCGCGGGCGCGGGCAGCGCGGTCCCGAGAGCGGCGACCAGGGCGATCCGCCTCCGTCCGCTCCGCCGTCCAACTAGCGATTCCACCCAACCGCCTCAGATCCAACATCGGGTCGGGCTGGGCCTGCACCCTCGTGAAGCGCCTCTTGATGTGGCGGGCGAAACAACGGCCGGCCCTACCTCCGCGCCATCGCGGTCGAGGACGCAGAGCGAGACATCCAGCTCCTGCCGATCGATCAGCCTATTCCGGGCGGAAGCTTCGCCGAAGACAGTGTCCTGCTTCGCAACGAGGCATCGAACAAGAGCCTGCATTTCGCGGTTTCCGCGGAAAGCTCGCTGCCGTTCTGAACTGACCCGAGGTTGCCAGGCTCCGCCTCCAACCAGGGCGGGGCCTGGCTAGCTTCCGACCGGCCCCAACGCGGGGCAGCCGGTATCGTCCGTGCCATGAGCACCGCTTGCGCTCTTTCTGCGATGGGATTGATCCAGGCACTTGGCGCAGACGCCGACGAAACCTGGCCCCGGCTCCTCGCGGGCGACCAGAGCCGTCTTTCTGAATGGGACACCGGCACCGACGCGCCGCCGCTCATCGTGGCCGCCGTGCGCGACAACCTGCCGGAGATTCCTGCCTCGCTCGCGGCCTTCGCTTGCCGCAACAACGCCATGGCCCTGGCGGCCCTGCTCCAGATCGAAAGCCCGCTTCGCGAAGCCATCGCGCGCTTCGGCGCAGATCGGGTCGGTGTGGTGATGGGCACCAGCACCTCGGGTGTGTCGGACGCGGAGCGGGCAATCCGTCACCAGCTCGAATTGGCCTCCCTTGCGCCGGCGTTCGACTACGCGCAGCTCGAGTTCGGAGGGATCGCCGACTTCACCGCGCGTTGGCTGGGCACCGAAGGCCCCGCCTACACCCTCTCGACAGCGTGCTCTTCCGGCGCGCGAGCCCTGGCTTCGGCACGCTCGCTTCTACGCCTGGGGTTCTGCGATGCGGTGGTGGCGGGAGCAGCCGACACCCTCTGCGGCCTGACGACCGGCGGCTTCTCATCCCTTCAGGCGATCGCACCGGAACCGACGAACCCGATGAGCGTGAACCGGCGCGGACTTACCCTGGGCGAAGGCGCCGCCGTGTTTCTCGTCACGGCGGAACCCGGCGGCGTACAGCTTGCCGGCGTCGGCGAGTCGAGCGAGGCCCACCACATGTCGGCACCGGACCCGGAGGGCCGGGGCGCCGAGACCGCGATGCGCAAGGCGATCGAAGATGCAGGGGCGACCGCGAATGAGATTGCTTATGCGAACTTGCACGGAACGGGAACGGCATTGAATGACGCGATGGAGAGTGTGGCGGTCGATCATGTCCTCGGCCGCGAAGTCCCGTGCAGCTCTACCAAGCCGATGACGGGGCACACTCTCGGCGCCGCGGGCGCCATCGAAGCCGCCTTCAGCTGGCTCGTGCTCCAGCGTGCCGAGCACCGGAAGCTCGCACTGCCACCTCACCTCTTCGACGGCGAGATCGACCCTGCCTGCGCACCCATCCGGTTGGCCCACAAGGGCGAGACCGCTGAGGTCGATGGGCGTGCCCTGGTGCTCACCAGCTCGTTCGGATTTGGAGGAAACAACTGCAGCCTCGTCCTAGAACGGAAGCTCTCGTGAAGACAGTCCTGCGCAGCTGGTGTGCCTGGTCGCCGGGGCTCGAAACCGCCGAGCAGTGGACGGCCTGGGCCAAGGCTCCGCAGCCCCTCGCCAGCGAGGGCGTCCCTGACGCCAGGTTCCTGCCGGCCATGCTGCGTCGGCGCTGCACACCCCTCTCGAAGATCCTGCTGAAGGTGGCGAGGGATGGCTGCAACGAAGCAGAGCGCAGCCAGGCACGGACGGTTTTTGCGTCACGCCATGGCAGCATCAACGAATCGATCGGCCTGCTCGAGAACGTGGCGCGGGGAGAGCGCATCTCGCCCGCGACGTTCAGTCATACGGTGCATAACGCCCAGGCCGGATTGTTCTCCATTGCCATGGGCAACCGCCAGGCCTCGAGCTCCCTGGCCGGGCGTGAGGACAGCTTCGGCAGTGGCCTCCTCGAGGCCCTCGGACACCTGGAACGAGAGCCCGAACGGCCTGTCCTCTTCGTGATGGGCGATGTGCCCCTCGATCCGGTGTTCGCCTCCCTGCTAGACGAGCCAGCCTGCGCCTACGGCGTGGCGCTGCTGCTGGCCCGGAGCGAAGGCAAGGACGAGGAGAGCTTCGAAGTGGCCCTCGAACGACCGCCGCCTGACGCGAAGCGCCTGGCGTGGCCGCCGGCAGCCGAGTTTCTCCGGCTGTGGATCGCCGGCAGCACGAGCTTTTCGATCTCGACGTCCCAGCACCTCTGGCGCTTTACTCGCCAGGAGTGAAACGGCGGAAGAGGAGCGATGTGTTGATTCCGCCGAAGGCGAAGTTGTTGTTGGCAACGATCTCGAGCGCGATTTCGCGAGGGCTGCCGGACACGTAGTCGAGCTCCGCGCAGCGCGGGTCGACCTTTTCCAGATTCAGGGTTGGCGCTACCCAGCCCTCTCGCAACATCCCGAGCGCCATCCAGGCTTCGAGCGCACCACAGGCACCGAGCGTGTGGCCGAGATGCCCCTTGAGGGAACTCACCGGGACCTTCCCGCCGTAGGCTCGCCTCGTCGCGATGCTCTCGGCGATGTCACCCGCTTCGGTCGCGGTGGCATGGGCACACACATAGTCGACACGGCCGGGCTCGAGCTGGGCGTCAGCCAGGGCCCGGCGCATCGCACCCTCCATGCCGGCCGGATCCGGCGCCATCAGGTGCAGGCCATCGCAATTCGTCCCGTAGCCGATCACTTCCGCCAGGATATTGGCACCCCGGGCGCGAGCATGCTCGAGTGCTTCGAGCACCAGGGTGCCAGCGCCCTCCCCCACCACCAGACCATCGCGATCGGCATCGAAAGGGCGCGAGGCCGCAGCGGGTTCTTCGTTGCGAGTAGAGGTCGCAAACATGAGATCGAACACGCCGACCTCGCTCTCGTGGAGTTCTTCCGCACCGCCGCAAACCATCACATCCTGGCGGCCGAAGCGCACTTGCTCATAACCCACACCGATCGCCTGGGAGCCCGAGGTGCAGGCGCTCGTGGTCGGCAACACGGCACCGCGAATCGCGAAGTATTGGGCCAGGTTGGCCGCACAGGTGTGGCTCATGAGTTTCAGGTACTGCATCGGCACCACACCCTTTGCGCGCCGCTCCACCCCGAACGCCTTGCAGAACGCGACCATGGCGTCCGGGCTTCCGGAAGTGGAGCCGTAGGCGAGGCCCGTGCGTCCGTCGGAGATCACCGGATCCCCGAGCAGGCCGGCATCTTCGAGCGCCTCCGCAGTCGCCCAGGTCGCGAGCCGCGCGACCCGCCCCATCCCGCGCAACTTCTTGCGAGGTGCCGAAGAAGGAAGCGCCGGTTCTTCGACCGGGGCGGCGAGGCGTGTCCGCATACCCTCGATCTCTTCGAGGACGGGCCAGACGGCGAGCCCCGAACGGCCGCTCCGAAGCGCGTCACGTACCTCGGCCCAGTTGGCGCCGACCGGAGAGACGCCGGCCATGCCGGTGACGACGACTCTTCGCTCGTTCACGGTTCCTCCATGCCCAGCTCGATGCGCATTCGCCGAATGTACTCCATCGAACGGCGGCCTCTCTGGGTTCGCTCCGGCGGAAAGAGTCGTGCGAAGAGCCGATCGATGGGCCCCTCGTCGAAAGCGCGAAACCAGCCCTTGCGAAATACCGCCTCGAACCCCTGCAAGACGAGCGCGGTGATGTACAAGCCCGCGCCCGTCCATGCCTTCCAGCGCGAGGGATCGGTTTCGGTTGCGAGCCAGGCGATGGCTGCCGCGTTGGCGAGAAAGAAGAGCGCCCAGAGCACGGTCACGATGCGGCAATAGGGCCGGATCCAATCCGGCAGGTAGGGCTGCATGAAGTGAGCCATCCGCTCGACGACCGAATCCCCCGGACGCAAGCTCGCGAGGAAATAACCTGCGAGCCCGAACTGGATGGCAGCCGGTACGAAGAGGAGAGGCGCGCGGCTCTCCGTTGCGGCGGCCAGCGCAAGCAGCGACAGGATCGCGAGCTGGGTCGGGCGAAGCGC
This sequence comes from Deltaproteobacteria bacterium, assembly GCA_019312665.1. Lineage (GTDB taxonomy): Bacteria > Myxococcota_A > UBA9160 > UBA9160 > UBA6930. The sequence goes on from JAFDCZ010000065.1 coordinate 10,105, forward strand.
CGGCGCCGTGATGTGCCGCCAACGCCAGGCAAGGCCTGCAGCCCCGCTCGCGAACATCGCCACGGACACGCCGCGGACACCGAAGCGCAAGAGCGCCCACTCGAGCGCGAACGGATAGGCCGCAACCACCAGGATTCCCAACACAGCAAGCCCCATCACGGGCGGGGGCGGCGAGCGAAAGGGGTGCCTGTGGGCCATCGGGCGAGAAGAGTTCAGAAGATCGGGCGCGGCGTCATCATGGTCGTCAGTGGAAGCGATGTATCGGCATCCACGTCGCGACCGAGCAGCTCGAGGCCTCGGCGACGCACGCCGTTGAAGATCTCACCCGTCTTCTCGAGGATCACTCGCTGGCTGCGCGGGAGGCCCACCTCTTCGATGAAATCGATGTTCTCGAGGCCATGGGAAAAGACCCCGAGGTTCCGTTGGTGGTACTCGCCCCGCTCGCGGACATGCACTTCTGCCGCACGAAACAGATCCGAGAAGTTCTGGAGGGCCTGGAGGATGAAGCGCTGCTGGCGCACCTGGCGGCGCAGGTAACGCTCGTCGAGGCACTCGTCCAGGAAGTAGGGTGCGACCCAGAGGTTGAAATAGCATCCGATATCGAAGTCCCACTTCATGCGCATCAGGTCGAAGCTGCCGATCATGCCGTAGTGGCCTCGATAGAGACGCATTGCCGCTTCGAAACGAAAGGCCATGAAGTCGTCGTAGAGTTCGACGCGCCGGGCCATGGCCTCGTCGGCTTCGCCCGCCAGGTCGCGCTTCACCAGGTCGCAGAGAAAGTCGTTCTCGAGGGCAATGAAATCGGCGCCGGGGCTGTAGAGCGGATCGGGGAACGCAGCGGCCTCGCCGATCAGCCCCCAGCGATCAGCCGAAAAGAACCGCCGCGTTCCGTACGAGAAATTCTTCAGCCCTTCCACGTCAATCGGCTTGGCCTGGGTGAGAAGCGACGCCATCACCCGATGAGACTCCAGGAAGGCGCGGAAGCCTTCCTTTGTGCGTAGTGCTTTGAATTCCCCGGGTGGTTGCCCGACCACGCCAATACTGGTGATGCCAGCACCGAGAGGGATGACCCAGATCCAGTAGCCCGAATAGCAGAAGTGCATCGTCGAGATGCCGCGGGCGGTGTGACGCACGCGGGCGGAGAAAGCCGGGTCTCCCCAATCGTCTACGTCGGCCACACCTTCGAAGCGGCCCCATACGGAGAGCATCGAATGGTTCTCTTCTTTCACCCGCAAATCCAGTGCGCGCGAAACGAGTGCCGTTCGACCGCTCGCGTCGAGTAGCCAACGGCATTCGACACGTTCCTTGACCCCGTCCCTCTCGATGCGGAATGAATGAGCGGCGCCACCTTGACCCATCGCCAGGTCGTCCACTTTGGTACCCGTATGGATCGCGATACCGGCCTTCTCGTTCATGACGAGCAGGTCCGCATCCAGCCGCGCCCGATCGACCTGGAAGGCGGGATGGAACGGCAGGTTGACCGTGCCGACCTCGGACATCTCGGTGAGTTCGGCCTGCTTCTCTGCATCGTCGAAGAAGTAACGCAGGCCGTTCTTCGGCAGATGATGCTCGTAGAGGTAGCGGCTGAGCCCGACCCGACGGATCAAATACGAGCCCGCGATCTCGACCGTGCTCTCGCCGACCTTGTAGGACGTCTCCGTATTCTTCTCGAAGATCCCGATCGACAGGCCTGGCGCCTCGCGGGATAGCTGGCGGGCGATCAGACTTCCGCCCATCCCACCTCCCAGAATCGCTACATCGAGTTTCACGCCAGGCCCTCGTCCATCGCTACGCCAGTCCGCCGTTTACCGCTACGCCAGTCCGCCGTTCACAGAAATCGTCTGGCCCGTAACATAGGCCGCACCCTCGGAGAAGAGAAACGCAACCACCGCGGCCACCTCCTCCGCGGAGCCGAGCCGTTGCATCGGAATGAGCTTCCGGATCGCCTCCAGCTGGGCCGGCTCGACCATCTCCGTCTCGATGAGGCCCGGCGCCACACTGTTCACGGTGATCTCACGAGCCGCCAGCTCCAGGGAGAGCGCGCGGCCCGCGCCGATCAGGCCGGCTTTCGATGCCGCGTAGTTCACCTGACCGCGGTTCCCGATCTGGCCACTGATCGAAGAGATCGTGACGATGCGTCCGCCCTGGCGAGCGCGCACCATCGGCAGGACGAGGGGCTGGACCACGTGATGGAAGGAATCCAGGTTGGTACGGAGCACACGGTCCCAGGTGTCAGCTCCCATGGCGGGGAAGGCCGCATCCTCATGGATTCCCGCGTTGCAAACGACGCCCCAGAACGCCCCGTTCGTCTCGATCTCCCCTTCCAACGCGTCACGCGCCGCCTCGCGATCTGCCACGTCGAAGCCCAAGCTGGCCGCCGCCACGCCCTCTTCGCGGCAAGCCGCGGCAACCTCTTCCGCAGCCTCCGCGTTGCGGCCAAAATGCGCGACGATCGGGAAGCCAGCCCGTGCAAGGGCGAGCGCGATCGCGCGCCCCAGCCCACCGCTGGCTCCGGTGACGAGCACCCGTCTGGGCCCGTCCGCCTCGACTCGCCGGCGCCTCAGCGCCAAGCGCCCGCTCCGCGCGAAGCCAGTTCAGCCAGATCTTCGACGACCATCACGTTGAGTGTCCCATGCGCGAGCGGCGGACGCTCGCCTGCTTCCGCCTCGAACGTTCGAACCTCACAATCGAAGGCGTGAGCTCCGAGTGCGGTTCCCTGTGCGCGCCCGCGCACCCAGCGAGCGGTGACGACGAGTTCGCCCTCCGTGTCGAAAGCCGCTGGCGGTAGCGTCGCACGTCGCGCGCCCAGGAAGAGGCCCGGCCACAGCGGCCTGCCCTCTTCGTGAGCGCGAAGCCCAGCATGGGCGGCAATGCATTGGGCCATCCATTCGAGCGCAGCCGTCGCGGGGATTCGTCCGTCGGGCAAGGCCAGAGCTCCACTTGCGGCAGGGCGCACCGCACATGCCGTCTCCCGCTCGTCATGCCGAAGCACCCGATCGAGCAGACACATGGATCCTGCCTGGGGCACGAGCTGTTCCAGCTCGGGAAAGGTCACGCCGCACGCTCATCGGAGTGCCAGCTGTCGTAGAAATTGAACCATTGATAGGGCGTTTGACGGCAGCCCTGCTCGAGCTTCGCAACGTACGCCTCGAGCCATTTCCGCGCCTGGGCATCCCGCTCCCTCCGCGGCACGATGCCCCCGAGATGGATGGGCTCCACGATGGCCTCGTAGGTGGCTGCATCACGCCGGACGCACGCGGAGAACAAGAGCGGCGCTCCAAGGACACCTGCCATCAGGAAGGGACGCAGGGAGAACGGAGCCGGATGCCCGAGAAACGGAATCCACTCCTGACGGCCCGTGTCGCCGGGCCAGATCCGATCGCCGAGAATTCCGACGAACTCACCGCGCTCCAGGCACTGACGAATCTCGAAGGCCGTACGGGTCGAAGACGGATCCAAGGAGATCACACGTACCGGATGGCTCGGATCGAGCTGAGCCAGGAAGCGGCTGATCTGCTCGGCGTGGCGCGTGTACATCAGCACGTTCACCGCCAACCCGTGGCGCCCAGCGAGCAAGCGCATCATGTCGAAGCTCCCGAGATGGGAGCCCAACAAGATCGCACCCTTCCCTTGCTCTGCGAGGGAAAAGAGGTGCTCGCTGCCCCGGTGAAGGAACTCAATGTCATCCAGCTCACCGCCCCAGGCGACCATCCGGTCGAAGATGTTCACCGCGAACTCATGGGTGTGACGAAGACAAGTCCCAAAGGACGGCTCGGGGAGTTCCAGCTCCGGTGCAGCCTCTCGGAGCCGAGTCAGATAGCGACGTTGTGCGACCCGTCCGGCGCGACCCACGGCCGAGAAGTAGAGCGCGATCGGCCACAAGAGACCACTCGTGAACCGGCGCCCGAGCAACCGATACAACCCGCGCATGAGCCGTGCCCCGAGAAGAGAGCCCGATTCAGCAAGCTGCGCCCAGGCCGGGCTCGCGGAAGACCGGCTCGGAGTGGACGCGCTCGGCTTGGACGAGTTCGGAGCAGACGGTTTCGGGGGCGGCGCGGCCGTCATGCGCTTTCCGTTTCCATCGCCAGCGTCGTCGGCCGGCGCCAAAGCAAGCGCGGGCTGCGCAAGAGCATGCCGAGCGTTAGGCGCGTGTAGAGCCACGCCAGCCGCAGATCGTCCCAGAGGATATCGAAGTTCGAATGGCCGCCCTTCGGATACACGATCGGCGTGGGCAGGTTGACGATCGGCACGCCGGCCCAGACCAAGCGCACGGCCATCTCCGGCTCGAACTCCATATGATCCCCGGTTCGCACCCGATCGAGCAGCGCCAAGGTGGGCTCGAGGGGGACGCCGCGGAAGCCCACCAACGGGTCCTCGATCGCGAACGAGAGTGTCGCGAGCCAGACAAGGCCACGGGAGAGCTGGCGCGAAGCCAACCGCGCCCGAGGAACCGATGCATCGAAACGAGGGGCGCCCAACACGAGGGCTCGCGGGTGTGCGGCCATCGCCTCGAGAAAACGCGGAACCTCGCTGGTCGCGTGCTGGCCGTCTGCATCGAGGTGGATCACGTGGCTATACCCGCGATGAGCGGCCAGCCGGAAACCACTACGCAGGGCCACGCCTTTGCCGCCGTTCTCCGCACAATGGTGCAGCTCGACGAAGTCGTGGAGCCGAGCCAGTTCGTCCATGCGTTCGCGATTGGCGGCATCACTCCCATCGTCGATCACGAAGCACGGCATCCCGAGGCCGGCCAGCCCTTCCAGCACATCGGCCAGGGGTTCGGCGTGCTGGTGCACCGGGATCAACAGGGCCGGCTTCACGGGGTATCCGCCAGGAGCAGGCGACCGGAGGAGAGCTCACGATCCTCGGCGAAGATACGGAAGCGCACGCGCGCGCGGAGTCGATCCAACTCCACCTCGAGCCGTACGCGGCCCCCAGGTAGCAACATCTCCTTGAACTTGAGGGCCTCGACTCCCGCGAGGCTCAACTTGCCTCCGGCCAGCTCCTCGGCGGCCGCCAGGGCCCAGCCGAGTTGGGCGACACCTGGCACCACGGGCTGCCCAGGGAAGTGACCCTCCAATGCGGCGAGGTCCGTCGGCACCTGAAGATCCCGCACGAGCGTTTGAACTTCCCTCTGTTCGCAGTCTTCCCGCTGCTCCCCGTCTTCCCTCCGCTCCCCGAGAACGACGGGAACCCGCGGGCGCTCCGCCACCAGGGCCAGGAGCGCCTCACGAGGGAGTTTCCCGCGCTCATCGGTCGGCAATGCCTCAACGAAACGCCACACCCGCGGCAAGAGCACACGATCCCAATGGGCAGCCAGCTGCCCCTGGAGTGTCTGAACGAGACTGCGTCGATCCCGGTCGGCCTTGGCAGCGAGCCCCTTGGCAGAAAGCACGACGACCGCGGCCACGCGCTGCTCGGTGCTTCGATCGACGGCGATCAGCCCACAATCATCGATGAATGCGTGTTCGCGAAGCCGGCTCTCCATGTCGGAGAGAGAGAGCCTCTTCTCGCCAATCTTCACCACCCGGTCCGCGCGGCCCTGCAAGACGAACTGCTGATCTTCATCGACCTCCGCCTGATCACCCATCTCGAACTCGAGCATTCCGTCAGATGAGAGATTGGCACCGACCGAAACGAAGCTCGAGCTCACGCGTAAACAGCCCGACTCCGGATCGCGGCGCACCCGGACCCCCTCGAACGGGCGCCAGTGCGGCGCCGCCTTCCCGGCAGGTTGGCGACGAGTCGCCACGCCGCCGGTTTCCGTGGAGCCAAAGATTTCGATGGGCGGCGCGCCAAGAGCGGCTTCAACGCTTGCAGCGACGGCAGGCGGAAGTGGCCCCCCGGAAGAAACCACGCGCATGACCCGCCCCCGCAGATCGGCGAGCTCGGGCCGAGCCGCCAGATGGCGAAGATGCGCCGGCGTTGCCACCAGCACCGAGACGGGGGCGTCTGCCAGCCGGGGCAGCAACTCTTCTGGCCGCAGGAGGCTCTCGGCCTGGAAGGCGCGGCCCGTCGAAAGCGGCCAAAGCACCCGCAGCAGGAAACCATAGAGATGTTGATGGGGTGCCGTTGCGAAGACCTGTGCCTCCACCGGAAGATCGGCGCCAACCCGACGCTCGAGCTCGACGACCTCCTCGAGGTGACAGAACGCCTTGGGGATCTCCTTTGCGCGCCCCGTCGTGCCGGACGTAAAGAGCTGAACGATGGGTCGCTGCGGGTCGAGCTCAGCCGGCCACGGTTCACCGGCGTGGGCCAGGGGATCCAACGGGGTGACCGCTTCTGCCGAAGGATTGGCCTCGTTGGCGCCGCGATCCCGGAGCACGCCATCGCAATAGGACGAAAGCTCGAGAAGCGTCCCTTCCTGGCGGTTCGGAGGCACCAACGCTTCGCCGCCTACCCGCGCAACGGCGAAGAGTCCCACCGCGAAGGCGTAGGCACTCGTGGTATCCAGCAGGATCTTGCGGCCAGGGCGCCCCTCGAGCCGGCGAGCCAGGCCTCCGACGTGTCGCAAGAACGCGCCGACGTCGTAGGTCGCCCTGCGATCCCACGCGACCCGGGTCGTTTCGGCACGCGGCTCCTGGAGCAACTGGTGGAGGGGAACGCAGGCCACGGGTCAGGGCAGCCGCGCCGCCACCAGATCGACGACATCTTGCAGCGTGGCGAGGGATCGCAGATCGCCCTCGTCGATCTCGAGATCGACCTCGTCTTCCAGGCGCACCAACAACGCGACCGCATCGACACTATCGAGGTCGAGATCGTCCGCGAGATGAGCCGATGGACGCAGATCCTCATCAGCGAAGGCGAACTCAGCGCGCATGACTTTGCGCACGATGCCCCAGATCTCCTCGGTCGAAGACAAGGCGGACCCGCCGGGCCTAGCCGCGCTGGTCCGTGACGAATTGCGCCAGGCTCTCCACCGAAAAGAAGATCTTCTGGTTCTCGTCCGGATCGTCGCCGACCGTGACGCCGTATTTCTCCTCCAGGGACATGGCCAGCTCGAGAGCGTCGATCGAATCCAAGCCAAGCCCTTCGACGAAGAGCGGCGCCGCAGTCTCGATCTCCTCGGGAGCGATGTCCTCGAGTGCGAGAGATTCGACGATGATCTTCTTGATCTCCAGGTGGAGCGAGTCGCTAGTCAAGATCGAGCACCTTCAGGTAGAGGCCGCGCAACGCGGCCGTGAGCTTTCGGGCGGCGAGCATCGGTGGCTCGCTTCCATCGAGGACTTTGCTGGGCGAAAACGGAGGCATCACACGCAACTCGATCGTCGGCGTCCCTTCGGGAACCTCATGCCACTGCTCGTCCTTCTTTTCGATCGGGATGTCCATGCGGATCAGAACCGGTAACAGGTCGCAGCCGCTCCCAAGAGCGACATGGGCCGCTCCCCGTTCGAACCGGCCCAGGCCGCCCGTCGGTGAGCGCGTGCCCTCTGGGAACATCACCACAGTCCGCCCGCTGCGCAAGCAGTCCACAGCTGCATCAACGGAGGCCTGTGCACCGTCGCTGGGGATGAATGCCACAGCCTCGCCAACGCTGCGAATCAGCGGAACCCGGGCCCAGCTCGGACTCATGAAGTTGTCGGCCTGGGGGAGGTGCCGGACGATCAGCGCGGAATCGATCATCGACGGATGGTTGGCGACGATCAAGCGCGGTCCGGGGCCGGTGAGCGCCTCGAGCCCGATGTTGCGCAGACGAAACAAGCGAAGCGCCAGCATCAAGCGGACGAAGCTGTCGTAGCCCCGGCGAAGCAGCCGCTGTGCATCATCTCGGCCCATCGGGGCACCCACCAGGCGGCGCAACCCGAGCCAGAGCGTGATGACCAACGCTCCAAGCCCGTAGTACGCATACGCCAGGCCCGTCCGGAGTTGACGCCATTTCGCCCTCTGCCACCGTCCCACAGCCGTCAGACGATAACACCTTGCCGCCCGGGCCCCGGGGGAAATTGCGAGCCCTTCGTGGAGGATCAGGGCGTGGATTCCGAGACCTTCCGGTAGGATCAGGGCGTGGATTCCGAGACCTTCTGGCTGGGCCAGGGCCCGCTGCAGCTCCCCGATGTACTGGCCCTCGCACGGGGCGAGCGCCGCCTCGCCCTTTGGGAGGACGAGGCCTATCGCCAGCGGCTGCGGGCGGGGCAGGAGGCCATCCGGGCTCGCCTCGCTGAGGGCAGCCCAGTCTACGGCGTGACGACCGGTGTCGGCGCATCCGTGGCCAATACGATCCCGCTCGCGCTGCAGGAGGAAATGCCCCACCAATTGCTGCGCTTCCACGGCTGCGGCACCGGGCGCATCCTCGAAGAAGAAGAGGCGGCCGCCGTCCTCGTCGTGCGGGCGGCCTCCCTGGCCCGCGGGCATTCGGGCGTGAGCGAGGCGCTGCTGGAACGCCTTTGCCTGGCCCTCGAGCATCGCCTGCTGCCGCGCATCCCCGCCGAGGGCTCGGTGGGGGCCAGCGGTGATTTGACGCCCCTCTCCTATCTGGCGGCCATGCTGATCGGCGAGCGGGAAGTGACCTTCGGTGGGCGCGTCCTCGCGGCCGATGCGGCCTGGGCCGAGCTCGGTGTGGAGACTCTCCGGCTCGGCCCGAAGGAGAGCCTGGCCTTGATGAACGGCACGAGCATGATGGCGGCTCTCGGTTGCCTCGTCTGGGAGCAGGCCCAGCGCCTGGCTCGGCTGGCGGCGGCCGTCACCGCCGTCGTCAGCGAGGTATGCCACGGCAACCCGGATCACTTCGACGCGCGGATCTTTTCGTGGAAGCCCCATCCGGGCACCGAGCAGGCGGCCAGTTGGATCCGCGAGGATCTGGAACGCAACGACGTCCTGCCCCTGGGCCGGCTCCAGGATCGCTATTCGATCCGCTGCGCCCCTCACGTCTTGGGTGTTCTGCTCGATGCCGCAGCCTTCGCCAAGGACCTGCTCGAGATCGAGGTGAATGGGGTGAACGACAACCCACTCGTCGATCCGGAACGTGGCGACGTCCTGCACGGCGGCAACTTCTACGGGGGCCATGTGGCCCTGGCCATGGACACCTTGAAGACCGCGATCGCCAGCGTGGCCGATCTGCTCGACCGCCAGCTCACCCTGCTCTGCTGCCCAGATACGAGCGGTGGCCTGCCCGAGAACCTGGTGGCACGAACCGGCGACGGCGCCCTCGTCCACCATGGCTTCAAGGCCATGCAGATCAGCGCTTCCGCCCTGACGGCCGAGGCACTGAAACTGACCATGCCCGCCGCGGCATTCAGCCGTAGCACCGAATCCCACAACCAGGACAAGGTGAGCATGGGGACGATCGCCGCACGTGATGGCCTTCGCATCGCCGAACTCACCGAGACCGTGGGCGCCATCGCGGTGCTGGCTGTCTGCCAGGCGGTCGACCTGCGAGAGCGCGACGGGCAGGCTCCGGGCCGTCGGGCCGGGTTGCTTCGAGACGCCGTGCGCAAGGTCGTGCCCAGCCTCGAACACGACCGCCGGCAGGATCACGACATCGCTCGCGTGCTCGAGCTGCAGCGCACCGGAACGGTCGGCCTGGAGCCGTGATCGCAGGGAAGACCCTCGCCGTGATGACCTGGTTCGCGGCGATGTTCTTCGTGCTCGGACCCTGGCTCGTCCTTTGGGCATCGGGCAGCGGCTTCGCAGACGGCTGGAATCGTTCGTCGGGAGCAGGAAAAGGAGCCCTCGGCTTCGCCCTCGCAGCCCTGGCCGTGCAGGTGGTCCAGTTCGTGCGGCTCGGCCGGGGCACCCCGGCACCCTTCGATCCACCGCGAACCTTCGTCGCCAAGGGACCCTACCGATGGTCCCGGAACCCGATGTACCTGCTCTACGTCGTGATCATGCTGGCCGAAGCGTGGGCTTTCTCATGCCCTGCCCTCGTGCTCTACGCAGCGGGCTTCTTCGCACTCACGCACTTCTTCGTAGTGAACGTCGAGGAGCCCGGCCTGCGCCGGCGTTTCGGTGCGGAATACGAGGCCTACCTGAAGCGGGTTCCGCGCTGGCTGGGCTGGGCGTTCCGGGCTGACTGAAGCGGCCGGAACTCAGGGGGTCACGGTGACGACCGAATCCGAGATCGTGACGGTCAGATCCGTTCCGTCCTCGGTGGCGACCCCCCCGGCCGAGAGTGCCACCGTCGACACACCGTCGGCGTAGCTCCACCCGTAGAGCGTCGCGATCTGGAAGCTCCCCGTCGGACCCGCACTATTTCCGTGGCAAAGATCGACCACGCCGCTCACCGTGCCAGCGGCGAAGTCGATCTGCGGCTCGACGAAGAACTGGCCGTCGTCATCGAAATCGGGATGGGGCACGACGTCGTAGAGGAATATCTGTGAGCTGTCGTACTGAAGCGAGAACTCGTACGCCTGGGCCTTGTCCGACGTCGTGACCCACAACTCGAGCTCGAATGCCGTGAGCGGTGGTACCGAGAGGGCAGGCGGACTGAACCAGGCGACCGCCGTGCCCGGGGACACACTTCCACTCTCGCAGGTGGCACCCGGAAGCAGGAGGGTCGCCAGCAGGAGGAGCAGGATCATGCGCTTCATTGCTGCGTCACCAGCAGATAGTCGAGGAGCTCGATAAAGAGTTGAGCGTACCGGTGAGCGTCTGAGGATCGACGAAGGTCACGCTGTTGACGGTGTCCCAGGTGGGGCTTCCTTCGCGCAGTACACGGACCGTGGAACCCGCCACGAAGCCATCCCCCGAAACCGTGATGCCGACCGTGTACTGGCCCGCCGGATAGGCCGCCGGGTTGGGAGTCACCTGAGAGAGGACGGGCGGCGGGAAGAGCCCCGTGACGAACGGATTGAGCGTG
>JAFDCZ010000066.1 GCA_019312665.1 Deltaproteobacteria bacterium
GAATTGGATCGACTCGCTCGTTGGCGTGATACCAAACTCCGGTGAAAGGCTCTTCCCGAACGTCACCAGGCCCGCAGCGCGATAGCGCTCGGTCAATGCACTGTCGTGATCGGGGACGTGCTCGGCGAAGAGCTGGCTGCCGTTGGTCGTGCGCACGCCTGCCCAGTAGAGATGCAGATCCTTCAACAGGAATGGCACGCCTGTGAAGGGGCCCTCTGGAAGGCCCGCCTCGAGAGCCGCACGCGCTTCCTCGATCATCGGAATCGGTACCGCGTTCAGCGCGGGCTCGTGGCGCTCCATCCGCTCGAGGGCTGCATCGAGCAGTTCCTTCGGCTGGGTCTCGCCCTTGCGAACGAGCTCCGCCAACCCCAGACCGTCGTAGGATTCGTACTCTTCCACGCTGCGACCTCCAGCCGCGCGAGGTTCAGGGCGCAGCCGGGGCAGGATACTACGGAGCACCTGGCCAGGCGAGCGGGCAAGCCAGCGCTGGGGCTACTTGCGCTTGAGCTCCGAATCATGTTCGGCGATGAAGGCCCGGATGTCGTCGGTCATCCCGAGCACTGTGTCCCACTCATCGGCATAGAAGGTGATCGGAAAGCGGCGAATCCCGTACAACGAGACCGCACCTTTTTGACTCACCTGAAGCCGCAGGCCCTTCTTTTCGTTCGCCTTCAACGCCTCGTTTTCGGCGCGGAGCCGTTCGATCTCGGACTGCAGGTCGGCGTCGTCTTCGCTCATCGGATCTCCAATGGGGACCGGGAGCGCCGAGCCTAGCGATTCCAGTTCCATTTGCCGGCGGGCCGGGTCTCGTCAGCAATCGGCCGGCGGGCCGGGTCTCGTCAGCAATCGGCCGGCGGGCCGGGTCTCGTCAGCAATCGGCCGGCGGGCCGGGTCTCGTCAGCAATCGGCCGGCGCGACGTGTCTCGTCACCGATCGGCCGGCGGGACGTGTCATCCCAGTCTGGTACCGTACGGCCGATGCGTAAGCCGAACTTCCGTCTGATTTCGTGATGGCGTGAAGGTCTTCGCTCGGTTCGCGCTCCTCGTCGTCTTCGCCGCTTGCAGTCCTCCCCTGCCGCTGCCCGAGAGCGGCCCCGGGGAGGTATTGATCCCCGCTGGCTCGGTCTGGAGACACGCGGTGGACATCCCGCCTGAAGACGATTGGGTCGCCCCCGGCTACGACGACCGGAACTGGGCCGAGGGGCCTGGGCCTCTCGGCACGGGCGTCTCCGGGCTGAGCACCCATACGGCCGACCCGACAGCGCTCGAGCCCCCGCAAATGGCTGTGCTGTTTCGTCGATCCTTCGAGCTACCGGAAGGGCACGGCATCGAAGGCCTGACGGCGCATTACCTGCGCGACGACGGCCTGCGGCTCTGGCTCAATGGAACCGAGATGTTGCGCCACAATCTTCGGGCGGGAGAGATCGAGCGGACGAGCTTGGCACCACGTGCCGTCCATCGCCCTGAGGAAGAAAACTGGGAACGGTTGGCACTTCCGGCGGATGGCCTTCGGCCGGGCGCCAATCAGATCGCAGTCGCAGTGCACCAGGCGAGTGTTTCCGGGGGCGACCTGGTCTTCGACCTCGAGCTTCGAGGCTTTCGGCGCTCGGACACGCCGGTTCTCACCCGAGGGCCCTACCTCCAACAGACCAGCCGCACACGCAGTGTCATCCGGTGGCAGACAGCGAGCCCTGCTCGCGGCTGGGTAGATCTCGGCGAGGTGCCCGGCGAGGTCATCCGGCGCGTCGACGAGAAGACCGCCCGGAGGAACCACGAAGTCGAGGTCACCGGCTTGCCGGAAGGTCCGGTTCTCTATTCCGTGGGTGTGGGAGAGACACTTCTCGCGGGCGGGGACGCGGCGCACCGCATCCTGCGCCCGGGCCGCAAGGTCCGCTTCTGGATCACCGGCGACCAGGGGTCCGGGGACGAGCGCGCGCGCCAGGTTCGCGACGGCATGCTCGTCGCCGCGGGGCCACGGCTGCCCGATGCCTGGATCACCTTGGGTGACAACGCCTATCCCTCGGGTACGGAGGCGGAGCTGCAGGTTTCGGTCTTCGATACCTTCGATCGATTGCTCCGCACCACGACATTCTGGCCGGCGCCGGGCAACCACGACCTGATCGGCTCGACGCCCGACCGGGACGAAGGCCCCTACTTCGATGTCTTCTCTCTGCCTACCCAAGGGGAGGCTGGCGGCGTCCCCTCCAGGCGGGAACGTTGGTACGCCTTCGACTGGGGCCCCGTACACGTCGTGTCGCTGGATAGCGTGAGTGGTCACCGCAGCCGCAATGGCCCCATGCTTCGCTGGCTGGAAGCCGATCTCTCCCGGGCTCGTTCGCCGTGGACGATCGCAGCGCTCCATCATCCTCCCTATAGCCGCGGGAGCCACGATGCTGAGAAGGAAGTGGCTACCAGTCTCGTGCGTGAACGCATTCTTCCGATCCTCGAGCGCCATGGCGTCGCTGTCATCTTCGCCGGGCATAGCCACACCTACGAACGAAGTGCCGAGAACGAGACGCCGGTATTCGTCGTCTCGGGCAACGCCAGCATCCCCGGTGGCGGTCCTCTCGATCATCCGCGCATGAAGGTCTCTCACGGGGGGCAGCTGGGCTCGCTGCTGGTCGACGCCGATGCCTGTAGGCTCGAAGTTCGCGCGATCGACGAGGCTGGCGACGTCTACGATCGTTTCCGCCTGGAGAAGGCTGCACCCTGTACGCCGTGAGCCGGCCTGGCAGGAGCTACTTCCCTGCGGGCAGCGGGCGACGATGCAGGCCCGCGAGCAACGCTGGCGCGCCAATCACGAGGGCAATCGCCACCCATTGGAGGGAAATTTCCAGGGGGGCGCCCACGCCGGCGGTTCGCGCGACGAGGCCAGGGGCTGCCTTCAACGAGGGCTCGATGATCCACCCGTAGTAGGCCGCGAGGAACGCCGCAACACAGTAGGCGCCTCCGAGCATGGCAAACTCGGGGCGAGGCGCGTTGCGCCACAACGCCTCCAAACCCAGGGCGCAAGCGGCGCTGAGCGCAGCGCCCCCGACCAGCGGGCCGAAGAAGGCGGGCGTGTCGGGAAGTGTCACCAGCACCAGGCCGATCAGCCAAGCAAAGCAGCCAACCCACACGCCAAGGCGCACCGCACCTTTCAAGTTGTCTCGCTCGAAACCCATCGCGTACCTCTTCGGAAGGCCGCGCTGGAGCATCATCCCTTGGGGGAGCCGCCTTCTCCGCCCGGCTCGCTGCCCAGACGCGGTGCGACGACGGCCAGCACGGCGCCGTACAACCCACAGAGTGCCCCGCCGACCCCAATAGTGACGGGCGTTCCGAACTCGGCGGCGAGCAGGCCCATGCCGAGGCCGCCAAAGGGCACGAGGCCGCCCCAGGCCACCTGGAAGAGGCTCATCACCCGGCCGCGACGTGCCTCGTCCACGATCTCCTGGATCAGGCGTTGCAGGTCGGTCATGATGGCGAAGTAGAAGTAGCCGACCAGCACCTGCATCAGCAGCGCCGCGGTCGGCGTTCGCGAGAGCGCAAAACCGATCAGCATCAAGCCGAATGCCAGGGCGCGCAACGCGGAGCCGCGAAGTGTCGGGAGATCCTTCTGGTAGCCACTGGTCAGTGCGCCGGCCATCGCGCCAATCCCGGTGCACACCACGATCCACGCGAACCAACCAGAATCCCCGAGCACTTCGGCTGCGTAGATCGGCGTCAGCGCTACGTGGGAGACGCCGAAGAGCGAAACCCACGCGACCGTGATCAACGCGGGCATGGCCGGATGGCGCTCGCGAGCATGATCGAGCCCGCTCTTCAGCCGCGCGAAGATTCCGCCATCTTCGGCTTCGGGTTCGTAAGGGCGTGGCTGCATGCGGGAGGTCAGGAGGGCGGCGACGAAAGCTGCGATGGTGAAGGCACCGAATGCGATCTCGAATCGCCCGCTTGCCAGGAGCGGGGCCGCAAAGGCGGGCCCGGCCACACGGGTGAGGTTGTTCGCAGTCGATTGAAGGGAAACTGCGCTCGACAGGTCTTCCTCGGGGACAGCGTTGGCGGCAAGCGCCATGCTCGCCGGGCCCGAGAACGAAAAGCAGACACCCAGGCTGAAGCCGAAGAGCTGGAGCAGGGACGGTGTGGCCAGGCCCGCGTACGTGGTTGCAGCCAGCCCGGACGTCACGAAGACGACGCCGGCATAGCAAGCCAATACGATGCGCTTGCGGTCGAAATGGTCGGCGGCCACGCCCGCCAGCGGGGCCAGCACGAATGCCGGAATGAACATTGCGAAGAAGAGCCGGCCCTGCTGGGTCGCATCGTTCGACGACAGGCTCGCCATCAGCCCCTGGAGGGAGACGTGGGAGATCCAGAAGCCGGTCTGGTTGACGAGGAAGGCGCTGAACAGCAGCCGAAAGCTCGGGTTGCGCAGGGCCCGGAAAGCTCGCCAGCGCGCCCTCTCGAGCATGCGCGGTGCGCGGGCTGCCTGAACACCCATCGCCACGGAATCCGCCGGGTTCAATGCCGCATCGCCCGGATTGGCACCCAGGCTTTCCTCGGCATGGGATTTGACCACGACCACTCCGCTGGTGCCGGCTGACGGGCGATCCGCGGGAGTCAGCTCCTAGGCTGGCACGGGCGAGGCCGAGGTCGGGGCCAATGAGAGGCCCACCGGAAGGTGCCGGCGCGTTTGCGTCCAGCCCACTAGGAGCGGGGAGGGTAGCTGCTGCAAAAAAATGTGGCCGCTTGCACTCCCTGGGGGGTTGAGAAAAATATCTACCTGGGTGATGGTGGGCGGGTCACCAACTCCCGGAGGGATGATATCCCCGGGGGCGGCCGTGCTGCGGCATCTGGCCGATGGAGATGGGGGAATTTGAGAGGATGCACACCGGGTGAGGCCAAGGGCCAGTCCACGGTCGGCATGGTGCCAGCACGCTCTAGCGTGGCTGCAGAGGTTTAGCGTGGGGCTTGTTCCCCTCGGGGATCCCTGCGAACCATCAAGGGAGCCAAGGCATCTAACTGATCGTGCGTTCGCTACCTGGCGAGCGTACTGGGGTTGACCCTCTTCGTCTCGAGCGCCCCTCCGCGAGCGACGAGGAACACCTGGGAATGCAAGGAGACTACAGAACCGGCAACGTCCGGCGGTGTCGGAGCCTAGCTCCGCACGCCATCGGCGAAAGGGCCGGACCCGGCTGCCCCACCGGCGGCCACCGCGCCCGAAAAGCGCCCTCAGGAGGGAACGAGAAGCCATGAGTCAGAAGCCGAACCAGGCAAACGAGCGACGTCGCCCGCGGCCCGCCCGGCGCTCCCTGCGCCGTGAGGACCGCTCGGCCAACGTGCGGGAAGCTCCCGCCCGGCCGACGCGGGCCGAGCCGCTTCCGCGGCAGCTACCGCCCCGCGACGATCGTCATGATGTACGGCGGGAGCCGCTCGCCGCGTACCTGGGCGATATCGCACATATCCCGACGCTCAGTCGTGAAGAGCAGGTCCTGTTGGCCAAAGAGCTCGAGGCGGCGACCCACGCCTTCCGCGAGGGCCTGTATGGCCTTCCGTGGACGGCCAACGAACTGCTGCGAGTCTGGCAGAACACCCGCAAGGGGGGTCGCACGACGAGTCGGCTCTCAGAATCCTTCGGCGATCGCGCCACGGAGGCGGGCGAGCGCCTGGACGCGGCGCTGGTCAAGCTGGAACGCCAGATGCTGCGCCGTGCCAAGCTGTTCGAGAACGAAGGCACGGACGAGGCGGTCCTTCGCCGGCTCGACAAGCGATCGGTGAAGCTCCTGCACGAGGCGGATCTTTCCATCGAGCTGCTGCGCCGTGTGCTCAGCGGCTTCGAGGGGCTGCGGCGGACCCATCGCGGGCAGATTGCGAAGCTGGCGAGCGTGGTTCTGCTCGATACGGCCGAGTACAAGCAGCGCGTGGCGGCACTCGACGATGCCTTCGATCGCATGAGCGACGCCAAGAATCGCTTCGTCCAGCACAACCTGAAACTGGTCGTGGTGGTCGCGAAGGATTTCCGGAACCTCGGACTCTCTTTCCCTGATCTGATCCAGGAAGGGAACACGGGGCTGATCCGAGCGGTCGAGAAGTTCGATTGGCGGCGCGGCTTCCGGTTCTCGACCTACGCGGTCTGGTGGATCCGGCAGGCGCTGATCCGCGCCATCCAGAACCACTCGCGGACGATTCGTATTCCGAGCCATCACTACGACACGCTGCGCTGGTTCGATCAGACCAAGGCGCGGCTGGCGAAGGAGCTCCAACGCGATCCGACCCATGCCGAGGTGGCCCAGGAGATGGACATCCCGGTCGATCGGGTCGAAGAGCTGGAGATGATGGCGGCGGAGCCCGTGAGCCTCGATGCCGAAGTGGCTGGCAAGGATTCGAGCCGGCCGCGCCGGCTCGAGCAGCTGGTGGCCGACACGAATGCCGGAACGCCCATGGACGATCTGGACCGCACCCGCCTCGAGCGCACCGCGCTGACGGCGGTGGAGGGGCTGCCGGCTCGCGAGCGTCAGATCCTGCTCTGGCGCTTCGGGCTCGACGGTGGCCGGGAGCACACGCTCCAGGAGATCGGCGACAAGCTCGGCCTCTCGCGTGAACGAGCTCGTCAGCTGGAAGCCCGCGCGCTCGCCCGCCTCCGCGAAGGAGACTCGGCCATGGCGCTAGGCGAACTCGCGCTCGCCACGGACTGAGCCGGCTGAAGCCAACCAGGTTGAAGACCCGGCCCGGGGCAACCCGGGCCGAGTCATCGCTCCGAGCGCCACGCGGACCGACGCCGGATACTTGGTCGCCTCCCGTCTCTGCGGCCTTGATTTCCCTTCGCCGTCGCGAGAGCATCCATCTGGGAACGCGATAGGGGAGCGCGACATGGTGATGGAGCCGTTGATCGTAGTGGCGTTGGTGATCCTCCTCTTCGGGGCGATCTCACGCCGGGCAGAGCGCTCTCCGCTCACGCCACCGATGTTCTTCATCGCTGCGGGTTGGCTCGTAAGCGAACATGGGCTCGGCCTCCTACACGTCGATGTGTCGGGAAGCGTGATCCATACCCTGGCGGAGATCACCTTGGTCGTGGTGCTCTTCACGGACGCCTCGCGCATCGATCTCGCCTGCCTTCGACGCGAAGAAAGCCTTCCCCTCCGTCTACTCGGGGTTGGAATGCCGCTCACGATCCTGATTGGCACGGCGGCTGGCATCGCACTTCTTCCAGGCTTCAGCTGGGTCGAGTTGGCACTCGTAGCAGCGATTCTTGCGCCGACGGATGCCGCGCTGGGCCAGGCGGTCGTGAGCAACCCGCTGGTACCCCTCCGAATCCGTCAGAGTCTGAATGTCGAGAGCGGCCTCAATGATGGAATCGCACTTCCGATCGTGCTCTTCCTGGCCGCCATGGCGGGTGCAACCGGAGGTGAGAACAGCGCGAGCCATTGGCTGCGAACCGCGGCGCTCGCCGTCACCCTGGGCCCTGCCGTGGGTGTTGCGGTGGGTTGGGCGGGGGGGCTCTGGCTCGAGCGAGGCGTGGCCTCGGGCTGGGTCAACATCCCCTTCGAGCGTCTCTCGTCATTGGGACTGGCGTTCCTGGCGTTTTCCGGTGCAGAGTTCATCGGTGGCAACGGATTCATCGCCGCTTTCGTGGCTGGCCTCACGCTGGGCAACGTGGGCAAGAATGTCTGCGAGACCCTGCACGAGTTCGGCGAGACCGAAGGTCAACTGCTCACGCTTCTGGTTTTCCTGGTCTTTGGCGCGGTGATGGTCCCGAGTGCGCTCGCACAGGTTTCAGTTTCGACCCTCGTCTATGCGCTGCTCAGCCTGACAATGGTGCGCATGATTCCGGTCGCACTCTCGTTGCTGGGTACCGGCCTGGGTACGCCAAGTGTGGCCTTCCTCGGTTGGTTCGGCCCGCGTGGCCTGGCGTCGATCCTGTTTGCATTGGTCGTCGTGGAAGAAGGAAGGCTCGCCAGCGGCCCGCAATTGGAGGGGGTGGTCGTGCTCACGGTCCTTCTCAGCGCCATCCTGCACGGTGCCACTGCCTATCCCTTCGCGCGCCGCTACGGGGCCCACGCAGAGGAGGGGGAACGTAGAGAACTGGCAAAGGAGACGATCGACCTTCCCGTTCGCGTCCGTCACTCCTGAGCGCGGGCCAAGGAGCGAATTGCCGGGGAATTTCTCGGGGGCGCTTCCCGGAAGCTAACCGCCTTCGCCCCTGGTCACGGCACTCAGCACGTCCGTGAATGTCAGCACGCCGACCAGGCGCTCCGATTCGAGGATGGGCGCGGTACGCACACCCGTCAGCCGCATCAGCTGGATGCAGTCCGTGATGCAGAGGCCAGCGGGAAGGGTGACGGCCGGCTGCGTCATTGCGTCTTCCACGCAGAGTTCGTCGAGGGCGGCTTCACCCGAATCGGCGATGACTCGAATGCAATCCTTGCCCGTGAGGATCGAATATCCACGGGTGGGAGATTCGGGTGTGATCAACAAGCTGTGGATGCCGTGCTCACTCATGCGTCGGGCGGCGACTCGAAGCGTCTCGTGTCGTTCGGCCACGACGATCTTCTTCGTCATGAGGTCGCGGGCGCAAAGGGCTTCCAGGCCCATTTCAGATCTCGACCGAGACGATCTCGTCGGTCTCGAGATTGACCGAGAAACGTCGAGCGGAAACCGTCTTTTCGAGGACCAGCGGAGCCACACCGAAATCGAGCCGGCAGCCAGCGTACGCGGTACCGCGGATCTCGATCACTGCAGTACGCTGCAACTCCCGTTGGCGGCGCCGCCACTCGCGGCGAGCTTCGAGCTGGGCTTTCATGGTCGGTCGCGTGCCCCGACCTTTTCGATCTCGGAGGCTTCCGTCGCTGCTGCAGCTTTTTCTGCGCGGCCGTTCGCCTGCAACCTGGCCCTGCTTCGGATCCGAGTCCTTTGGCTCCAGGGGATGAGCGGCGTGCAGGATGCACGGGCCGCCCGCTGGACTTCCAGCATCCTTGAGGATGATCCGGCTCTCCGCATGGGCGGAATCGCTGAGCATCGCGCCACCCACCTCGATTTCCTTTGCCATGAGCTGTGAGGTCGAAACGCTCTGGGATACACAGATTCGGCCGCGAGCGTAGATCCGGGCTCCCAGGGCATGCCGCAAGAGGACGTCACCGGCGGATCGCACGCTTCCCGAGGTGCGGCCGATGGCGCCTCCGACGATCTCGATCGATCCGCCTGCTTCTACAGAACCGCCGTCGACACTTCCACCGACTTTCAGATCGACCAGGGAACGTGCCGACATGTTGACGGTGACATCTCGTGAAATCTCGAGGCTTCCGCCCGATTTCAGGTTTCCGCTCTTCAAGTCGACGTCTCCGGAGTGGACGTGATGTTCGACGACATCGATGGACCCATCGGAATCGATCGTTCGAGCGCCCGTGCGTGCCGCGATGAGGTTTCCCTCTTCGTCGATCTCGATTCCGTCACCGTGTTTCACGACCAGCTTCTCGGGGGTCGGCGGTGGGATCGGCTGGCCCCTGACATCCGAGCCGGCTTTGCCTTCGACCGCAGGAAGGATGTGGCCGATCGAGTTTCCCTCGGCGACCGGAACGATCAGCTGGCGTTCCCGGAAATCGAGACGACCATCCGGGAGCAAGAGTCCGGCGATCGGCCCGGCTGGATCGTCGAGTTGGAGGGTGGAGGGCGTGCCGGCTTGCGCCGGAACGCCACGCGCGACGCGGCGCTCCTGAAGCATCGCGGTCTCGAGTGCCAATGCGCGAGTGACACCATCGATCGCCTCGTCATCGATCCCGGCAACGATGCCGGCCGCCGCAAGCTGGTTCATCAGCTCATCGCGATCCGATTTCGGACCCTCGCGGACATCGACCCAGGCTTCGAGGCCGTCGTCGCTGACGCGAATCTGGATGCGATCGTTGGTCTTCATCTTCTCAGAGAATTCGACCGATCGGCCTGCGCGATTGAGCTTTCGGATTCCGCTCTGAGCCGACAATCGGAGTGCTCGGGGAAAACACTGATGATTCCCGGGGTGAACGATGGATCCCCCAAAGGGGAGCGGCGCCAAGTGCCCGCCGGCCGCCCCTCTTCGCAGCCGGAGTCGGCTTTCAGGTACTGAGCTCCGCTGAGGCTTCCTCAGGCTGGCGGGGCAGCCGCCAACCATGCACCAGCGCGTACACGATCGGCAATACGATGAGCGTCGCGAGCGTCGCTGTCAGCACGCCACCTACCATCGGTGCTGCAATGCGCCGCATCGTCTCGGATCCCGTACCCGCACCCCACATGATGGGAAGCAGGCCGATCACATCGGAGGCCACGGTCATCAAGAGCGGCCTCGCGCGATCCGTCGCGCCGTCGACGATGGCATCCCAGAGATCGGATCGGCTTCGAAGCCTTCCCTCAGCCAGAAAACGGGCGCGGGCCTGGTTCAGGAAGAGCAGCATGATGACGCCTGTTTCCGCGGTGAGTCCCATGAGAGCCAGGAACCCGGCACCCACGGCGGCGCTCAAGTCGTAGTCCAACAGCCAGAGGAGGACGAAGCCGCCGACCAGGGCGAAGGGAATGCATCCGATCACCATCAAGGTGTCGCTGACTCGGCGGAAGTTCACGTAGAGCAGCAGGACGATGATTCCGAGGGTGATCGGCGCGATCAAGAGCAAGCGTTTCGCAGCCCGTTCGAGGTATTCGTATTGTCCGCTCCAGGTCAGGGTGTAACCCGCAGGCAGCTCCAGACTCTCCGCCAGGATCTGCTTGGCTTCGGAGACGTAGGTTCCAACGTCGACACCGTCCAGGTCGATGTAGACCCAGGCATTCGGGCGGGCGTTCTCTGTCTTGATCGATGGCGGTCCCTTGCGGATCTCGAATGCCGCAAGCTGGCCGAGTGGAATCTGCGCACCCCCCGGAGTCGAAACCAGGACACGTTGCAGGGACGAGAGATCATCCCTCAACTCGCGGCTGTAGCGGATGTTGATGGGATAGCGTTCGAGACCTTCGACTGTCTGGCTCACATTCATTCCGCCGATGGCGGTCTGAATGACGTCCTGGACGTCCCCGACAGTGAGCCCGTAGCGGGCGATCCGAGGACGATCGATCTCGATGTCGAGGTAGTTGCCTCCGACGACGCGCTCTGCAAAGACGCTCTGCGTACCAGGCACGTTTCTGAGGCTCGCCTCCAGCAGACCGATAGGATCATCGCGAGCTTTCCCGAGGTCGAACGTGTCTTCGGCAAAGTGGGGCGAGCCGAGACGGCCACGTCGGCGATGAGCTTCTGGGTAGTCATCCCCTCCCGCCACTCGGAGCGAGGGCGGAGCGTGATGGTGGTTTCGATCATCGAGAGCGGGGCCGGATCCGTGGCCGTCTCGGCTCGCCCCACTTTGCCGAAGACACGTTCGACCTCGGGAAAGCTCGCGATGATCCTATCGGTCTGCTGGAGGATCTCCTTTGCCTTGGTGATCGAGAGCCCGGGCAATGTGGTGGGCATGTAGAGGAGATCGCCTTCGTCGAGAGGCGGCATGAACTCGCTTCCAAGGCGACCGCAGGTGAAGACACTGAAGGGGAGCGTCAGCAGTGCGGCTCCGAGGACGAGCCAGCGGAAACGCAGAGCGCCCCGAAGGAGTGGGCGGTAGAGCCAGAGGACCGCGCGGTTCAACGGGTTGCGTCCCTCGGGCAGGATTCGCCCCCGAAGCAGCCAGACCATCAGAGCGGGAACCACGGTGATCGAAAGCAGCGCCGCTCCCGCCATGGCATAGGTCTTCGTGAACGCCAGAGGCCTGAAGAGCCGGCCCTCCTGGGCTTCCAGGGTGAAGATGGGAAGGAAGGAGAACGTGATGATGAGCAGGGAGAAGAAGAGTGATGGCCCGACCTCGGTGGCGGCTTCGATGAGGATCTCTTTTCGTGGGCGCTTCCCGCCGTCTCGTTCGAGATGCTTGTGGGCGTTCTCGACCATCACGATGCCCGCATCGATCATCGTCCCGATCGCGATGGCGATGCCGCCCAGGGACATGATGTTCGCGTTGATCCCCTGGTGATACATCACGATGAAAGAGATCAGGATGCCGAGCGGGAGGATCAGGATGGCCACGAGCGCGCTGCGAAGATGGAACAGGAACGCAAAGCAGATCAGTGCAACGATGAGCCCCTGTTGCAGGAGCTTCTCTTCCAGGTTGGCAACGGCTCGCTCGATCAGCGGGGCGCGGTCGTAGACGGGAACGATCTCGACGCCTTCGGGAAGGGAGGCTTCCAGTTCTTTCAGACGTGTCTTGACCCGCTGAATCGTTTGGAGGGCATTCTCCCCGAAGCGCATGATCACGATTCCCGCGGCCACCTCGCCCTCTCCGTCGAGATCCGTGAGACCACGTCGTAGCTCCGGGCCTAGCGATACGGTCGCGATGTTGCGAAGCAGGATGGGTGTGCCGCCAGCTGAAACATCAACCGCGATCTCCTCCAGATCGCGAACGCTCTGTACGTAGCCGCGGCCCCGAACCATGAACTCCGATTCGGCGATCTCGAGAAGCCTGCCTCCGACGTCGTTGTTGCTGCGCTCGATTGCATGGCGTACCTGGCGAAGTGAGATGCCGTATGCGGCCAGCTTGTTCGGGTCGAGTTCGATCTGATACTGGCGGACATAACCGCCGACACTGGCGACTTCGGCGACGCCTGGGACGGATTGGAGTTCGTAGCGCAGGTGCCAGTCCTGGATCGAGCGAAGTTCCGAGAGGTCGTGCTTTCCCGTTCGATCGACGATGGCGTACTCGTAGATCCAGCCGACACCGGTCGCGTCCGGCCCGAGGGTCGGGGTGATGCCATCGGGAAGACGACCGGAGACGAAGTTCAGGGCCTCGAGGACACGGCTGCGGGCCCAGTAGAGGTCGGTTCCATCCTCGAAGATGATGTAGACGAACGAAGAACCGAAGAAGGAATAGCCCCGAACGACCTTGGCGAAGGGGACGGCCAGCATCGCGGTGGTGAGCGGGTAGGTCACCTGATCCTCGACGACCTGGGGCGCCTGGCCCGGAACCTCTGTGAACACGATCACCTGGACATCCGAGAGGTCAGGGATGGCGTCGAGCGGCGTGTTCAGTACCGCGAAGCCCCCCCAGGCCAGGAGAGCCGCGATGCCGATCGCCACGAAGAACGGGTTGTTGGCGGATGCCTCGACGATTCGTTTCAGCATTTCGCTACTCCCCGTGGTCCTGGTGGGAGGAGTGCGCCGAGTGATCCATCGGAGCTTCCTCCCCCATGGGCATGGACATCTCATGCATTCCTTCGTCCATGTTGGGCGGGGCTTCAGAGGGAGGACTCATCTCCTGATGTTCTTCATGCGCTTCTGTCGTGCCGTGTTCCGATGCGGCGAGAAGTTTTCGGATGGCTTCCTGGAGGTTGCTCTCGCTATCGATCAGGAATTGACTCGATACGACGATCTCGTCTCCGACCGCGAGCCCATCCGTGATCTCGAGCCAGCCGTCCCCGGAGTCCATTCCCAGGGTGACGCTGCGGGGTTCGAACCGGCCCTCACCCAGCGCCCGAATGACGAGGTTCCTCCGCCCGGAGCGGATCACGGCCTCCGAAGGAATTGCGATTACATTCAACCGCGAGGTGCCCTGCAGCAGGGTGTTCCCGAACATCTCGGGGCGCAGCTCGCCATCGGGGTTCGCGAGTTCCAGGCGCACCTCGGCGGTGCGCGTCTTCGGATCGAGAAATGGGGAGATGTACGTGAGCGGACCGGAATGGAGCTTGCCCGGCAGGTAGGAGAGCTCCACGACGCCGATCTGGCCGAGCGAGAGCCAGGGAAGCTCGTACTCGTACACCTCCGCCCGCACCCAGACGTTCGAGACGTCGGCGATGGTGTAGAGGTTCTGGTTGGGGCCGACCTTCATTCCGCTGCGGACGCCGAGTTGTGTGACGATACCGCTGGTCGGAGCGTAGAGGGTGAGCGTCTTCTGGATCTCTCCGGTTTCGAGGAGCTTGTCGATGTCTCGTTTGGAGATGTCCCAGAGTTCGAGGCGGCGCCTCGTTGCTTCGTGCAGGGAAGCGCCACCGCTGCGCACATCCTCAAACGGGCTGTCCTTCGTGGCAGCCCGATAGCGAGCGGCGAGCAGCAGCTCTTCTTGCGTGGCTACGAGCTCCGGTGAGTACACCTCGAGCAACGGCTGGCCCTTACGCACCCGTTGCCCGACGAAATCGACGTGGAGTGCCTCGACCCAGCCGTCGACCTTGGTGTGGACATGCTCCACACGGGTCTCGTCATAGGCGATGCGTCCAAGGGCGCGAATCGAACGGCTGAGGTCTCGCCGCACAACGGTTTCCGTGCGAACACCGATGTTCTGGACCGTTTGCGGGTCGATCTGGACCGCGTCATCCAACGCTGCCCCCCCTGCGGCTGCGCAGACGGGAACCAGGTCCATGCCCATGGGAGATTTCCCGGGTTCGTCGCGAATGTAGGTAGGGTCCATCGGTGCCTTCCAGTAGAGCGGCGCCGTTCCCCCTGCACAGGAACCGTCGGCGCGTTCCATCGGCAGCTCATCCGAAATGTTGCGCTCCGCCAACAAGCCTCGGCCCCACCAGCCGGCTGCGAGCGCGAGGCAAGCCACGAGAACGATCTGAAGAATTTGCTTGGTCATCGGAGCGTCTCCCCGGCGGCAGCCTCGAGGGCTGCATAGGCTTGTCTTCGATCGGCCTGGGCGCGGACCAATCGAAGCTCGGCATTCAGCAGGCGAACCTGGCTATCGAGAACGCTGAGGAATTCGATCCGGCCGACGGTGTACGCGGAGCGGCTTGATTCCAGTGATTGACGCGCTTGCGGTACCAGACCGGTCTCGAGCAGAGCGCCCTCGGAATCGGCCCGAGTCAGTTCGGCATGGGCCGACCGAAGCGAAGAAAAGAGCGAGCTGCGCGATCGACGGTAGGCCGCCTTCGATCGGCGGAGCAGTGCTTGCTTCTCCGCTTTCTTCGCGCTCCACTTCGATCGATCGATCGGCAGGCGGAGAGTGACCGAGGCGCTCAAGAAATCGTCACCGTCCACGGCATCCCCCTGAACGTTTTCGCGAATGCGGTAGCCCAGGCCGAAGTCGAAATCCGGGTAGCCCTCGAGCTCTGTCGTCCGGACGATGCGCTCCGCTTCCGAGACCTTGGCCTGCAGAGAGAGAAGCTGCGGATTCCTTTCCTCCAGCGAAGCGTGGAGCGCGTCGAGATCGGGAACCGGAGACGCGTCCGTGAGGCGCTCTGTAATTGGGAAACGGCTGCCCGGCTCCAGGTCGAGAAGGCCGTTCAACTCGGCCGAGGCCCTTTCGATCGCCGAAATCCGGCCAAGCTGCTCATCGAGCAGAGCCGTCAACTCGACCTGGGCGCGGAGCACATCCTGCTGGCGGCCCGTTCCGACCCGGTATTTCACCTCGGCAACCTGAACGAGCTGCCTCAGAAGCTCGATGTTCCGCTCGGTGATGTCGAGGGCGCGCTGTGCGAAGCCCAGTTCGGCCCACGCGCTCTCGACCGCAGACGCGATTCGCCCAACCCGGTCGTCGTGGGCATGTTTGGCCGCGCGTGCGTTTTCCTCGGCGGCATTGCGACGGTTCGTGAGGACACCGGGGAAGGGGATGCGCTGGCTCAGCCCGAGTTGGTGCCCCGAAAGGGGGGTCGAGCTGAAATCGAGATCGCCGGTCGGAATGTTGCTCGCCTCGTAGCGGAAGCGGGGGTCATCGAACGAGCCCGCGTAGTGGGCCCGCGCGCTCGCTGCCTCAGCCAGCGCATGCTCCTCGGCGATCGCAGGGTTCTCGGCTGCCGCTCGTCCGAGGCACCAGGCGAGAGAGAGTGGCGAGGGCGGTGCCTCACCCGAAGCATGGGTGGGGACGAGGAAGAGAAGGAAGACGACGAGGAAGTGCATCACGGTACCCAGTTGAAGTGGTCGAGGCCGTAGATGAGTGAGCCGCCGAGGAATCCGGTGGCCCCGACCAGGAGAGCACCGGAAAAGAGTCCGAAACGCAGCGGTGTCCGATCGCTCTCACCGCGGGCAGCACGTTCGGACATGAAGAGCAGGCAACCCGCCCAAGCCGCGACTCCCGTGCCGGCCCAGCGGTGCGCCGTCATGATCCACTCGTCGTCGATGAGCCGGAACCCCGCAAAGAACCAACTGAGTGGCGCGGCCAACAGGGCGCCGATGGCTCCGCCCCAGACGCAGAATCGAACCGCATGCCGGAACAGCGGGTCGGGCTTTCGCAGCAGCATGAGCTCAGCGAGCGCGGCTGCAAGAAGGAGTGCCATCGGGAAGTGGGTCAGCGACGGATGGAATTTACCGAGCCAAGCGAGTGGTAGCGGGACGCCATCGGGGGGATACGCGCGCGCCGTTTCGGCTTGGGCCGGATCGGCCGAGGTGCCGGAGGGCTCCGGTTCGGGTGTCTCCGGCTCCGCTCGCACGACGGGTTCTTGCTTGGAGGGGCTTTGGTCCTGGGCCGTTGGCGCGGAGTGCTTCTTGGCGCCGTGGGAAAAACCGACATCGGGAGCGACCGCGATGGAAAAGATCGCGAGGCAGGCGAGGAGCCCCAGCCAGGTCGATCGCGGTTCCTGGTCGGCTTTCCAGGGCGACACAGGTTTCGGTGACGCATTTTCCATGATTCTCTCCTGAAGCTCGAATCGCATCGAGCTTGCGACGCGATGCATCGCAGCCCGGCCATGAGCGCACCCATTCGGGTGCGCGGCTCTCCTCGGGCCAGCCGGTCTTGGCTGGGTGCCGAGGTGTGCGGTTTCTCAGATGAGAAGCGTTGACTTCAGGAGGAGAATGTCGGGTGGTTCCGGCCGCCCGGAGAGTGGGCTCGAAAGCGCCATGGGATGCACTGCCACCTGGCTCGGAGACTCATGCACAGAAGCTCTCGAAGCGCGCAGATCGATCCACGTTGCGGCGGTCGCGGAATCGGCCGAAGCAACAAGCAGGTCTTCACAGCCAGCGCAGGAATCGTGGGGAATCGCCGGTGTCTGGCCTGTCCCCCTTACCGGGTCCATCGGCTCGCCGTGGCAAGGCGCTTCATTCGTCATGCCATGTTGGCTCGCGACAGCCGCCTCGACCTCGACGGCCGCAGGCTCACACAAGACGTCGCAGAGCGGACCTCGGGCGAGCAGGCTGAGAGCGAGACCGAGTTGGAGGAGAATCATCCGCATGACTGATACCCCTGGAGGGTATAGGGACCGTATCCCCGGGCTGGCCCGGGCGCAAGACTTCGTCTCGGAGGCTCCGAGACACGACTTGAGACGCTTCCGGGCCCCTGTCGCTTCACGCGTTGTCGCGACACCTCGAACATCGCCCGAGCCGGGTGACCCGGATGTGCTCGATCTCGAAGCCCTGAGCGGCTTATTCCCCTCCGAAGTCCGCTGCGCTGCTCTCCGCCATTTTTTGGAGGAACCACGGCGGGAACTGGCTGACGAATTTCTGGACGTCCCAGTAGTCGCTCCAGAGCAAGATCTTACCGTCCTTCAGTTCGTGCATGGTCGCGAAGGTGTGTTGGACCTGCTCTCCGGTCTTGAACGTCCAGGTCTCCGTGTGATCGAGGAAGACCACATCCCCTTCGGCCACCATGTGGTGCAGCACCTGCTCCTGCTTCGCCAGATGGTCGAAGGCAATGCGCAGCCGCTTCACGACATTCTCCGGGCCGTGGGCGCCCGGATCGTCCGTCGGGACGTCCTGGTAGTGGACGTCGGGATGGAGGCAGGCCTTCAAGGCTGCCCAATCCGTCCGGCCCATGGCTTGCCACA
This sequence comes from Deltaproteobacteria bacterium, assembly GCA_019312665.1. Lineage (GTDB taxonomy): Bacteria > Myxococcota_A > UBA9160 > UBA9160 > UBA6930. Next base: position 17,688 of record JAFDCZ010000066.1, read on the forward strand.
TCTCCTCGACCGTCTTCTTGTTCGCCTCAATCGGCACTTGGCTCTTCCTCCGGGCGATCCGCGACACGCCCGCTCCTCGCGGCAGCCTAGCCCACCCTCGGCGCGCTACCGTGCCGGGATGGCTCATCGCATGGTGTTGGTGGCAATGCTCGCGTTCGTGCTCTCGGGCTGTCGAACGGCGCCGACCTCCGAGACGTTGCCTTCCTACCGATCCTACGCGAACACCCAGGAGATCATGAAATGGATTCTGGACCCGGCGACGGACGTGATCTGGGATTCCGCGGGGACGGTGATCACGGCCGAGGGTCGAATCGAGCTTGAACCTACGAGCGATGAAGGCTGGGAGCGGGTTCGCGTCAATGCGGCAATCGTTGCGGAGGCCGGCAACCTGCTGATGTTTTCGGGCCGCGCGAAAGGGCCCGATTGGATCGGGTTTGCCAGGAGTTTGAGTGGTGCGGGAGAGCTCGCGATGCGCGCCGCCGGGGAAAGGGACGCGGATGCGCTCTTCGATGCGGGAGGGCAACTCTATGTCGCGTGCGTGGCCTGCCACGACCAGTACTGGACCCCGGACGAGTAGGCTTGAATTCGATGTCCCTGTTGAGCTTTTGCGAATGGCTGGCTTCGACGCGTTGGAGCATCGACCTCCACGAATCGCTCTACATGTATCCCCTGATCGAGACGACTCATGTCCTCTCCTTGCTGCTCTTCGTCGGAACCGTCCTGTTCGTGGATCTGCGCCTGCTCGGTTGGACGCTTCGCGACGTGCCGGTCTCGGAGGTCGTGGGTCGGATCATTCCCTGGGCGGTTGCCGGTTTCGGGATCGTCAGCCTGACCGGTTTCCTGTTGTTCTACGCGATTCCCGTTCGCACCTACCTGAGCATCTTCTTTCGCATCAAGATGATCATGTTGGTCGTCGCGGGTGTGAGCGTATGGACATTTCACCGGTACATGAATCGGACGGCGGCTGCTTGGGATCGCGACCCGATTCCTCCGCCTCGGGCTCGCCTGGCAGGCGCGGTTTCGCTGCTTTCCTGGGTGACGGTCATCGTGACAGGCCGAATGATCGCCTACGACTGGTTCGATTGTGATCGCGGGCAGTCGGCCTTCGTGAGCTGGGCGGCGGGATGCCCCGCGGAGCTCCCCTAGCCGATGAGCCTGTTCGAAGTCTTCGACTGGCTCGAGCAGCTCCCGATCGGCGTGGCCATCCGGGATTCTCTCTGGCTCTTTCCCGTGGTCGAAGCCGGCCATTTGTTGGGGTTCGTCATGCTCGGGGGTGCCGTGTTCGTGCTCGATCTAAGGCTGCTGGGTTTCGGCCTCCGGGAGCGAAGCATCGCCTACGTCGAGCGGCAGACGCGGCCTTGGCTGATCGCTGCGGTTGGGGTCTTGTTCGCAACGGGCATCCCTCTCTTCCTGTCGGAAGCGATCAAGTGCTACTACAGCACCGCGTTCTGGGTGAAGATGGGCGCACTCGGCATGGCGCTTCCGTTCACCTTCGTGTTCCGCAATCGCCTGGCCCAGCAGGAATCCTTGCGTCCGGCGAATGCGAGATGGTTGGGAACGGCTTCGATCGCAGTCTGGTTGACCGTGGCCGCCGCAGGCCGTTGGATCGGCTTCTCCTAACGGCGCTCGGGTTCTCGGGGGTCGGCCCCGTCCCGCGGCGCCCCGGTGCCCGACGATCCCATGAAGATCTTCCGCCCGTCCGGGAAGGTGATGTCCCTGCCATTGGCCTTGCAGGCTGGCTTGCAGGCCTTGTCCTTGGCCTGATACCCCCGCACCACGATCGCTTCGCCGATGCTCAGGGTGTTCTTGTTCAGGCCCGCCCGCAGCAACGTGTTCGGCGTGCCGCCTTCGACCATCCAAACGATCGTGCTGCCGTCGGGTTGGGGAACACCCAGGTGGATCCAGGCGTGCGGGTTGATCCACTCGATCTTGGTGACCTTGCCTTCCAGGGAGACCGGCGCGTTCTTGTCGAACTCCGCGGCAAAGGCATGGTGAGCCTCGGCTCCAGTTCCGGCGAGCCAGCCCAGGCAGGCCGTGAGGAGAAAGATCGTGGAAGGAGATCGCATGCCATCAGTCCTCGGCTCGGGCGCCCGCAAGGATGTTCGTCAGGGAGTAGTTGCCCTCGTGGCAAGCGTACTCGTAGATCTGTCCGTCGGCTTCGAGGAACGGGATCTCCCCCTTCCAGATCTGCTTGAAGACGCTCGGATCGTCGACCTCGAATTGGTACCGGATCTCATGTTCGCCGACGCGCGTGAACCGCTCGACGACGGTCGCGTCCTTCGACATGTAGATCCGGTGGCGGATCGAGGCGCGGAAGCTCTGGCCGGGATGGAAGTTCGTCGTTTCGACGACCAACGTGTCCCCATCCCAATGCCCGACCGAATCCCCCAGCCAGGGACGGATGCTGGGCGGTAGATGTTCGCCACCGATCCGGATCATCCTCGCGTTGTGGTTCATCTCGACCAGGATCATCACGAAGCCGGGCGACTGCACGATTTGATAGTGGTTGTTGTAGAGCACCGGCAGCATGGGCGGGCCACCGGTCGATCCAAACCCCACCAGGCAGCGTTCCCCGAGCAGACGCGACTCCGGATCGTCCGCATTGCGAAGCCGCCAATATTGCTTCGCGAGGCTCGCCTTCCCCCGCCACGAGTACGGGATCTTGCCATCTTCCGGCTCGACGATGAGCGAGCTGCGGATCTCGCCATCGACGACGGCCAGCCGGCTGCCGGCGTCCATCCAGAACGTGTTGTATCCGCCGACGTCCTCGCCAGCAGGAAGATCTCCCTCAGGAACCTCATCGATGGCATCGAAGAAGGCTTCGGTCTGGCCCTCGATGCGCTGCGCCTCCTCCGGGGTCAACACCAACGCCTCGATGCCATCGGGCCGTTCGAGGCCGGTGATCGTCGCGTTCGTCCATGTGCCTTGCAGATCCGGAGCCCGGTCGGCCATCCGCGAAAGATTCCACTCGGCTTCGCCAGCCGCGGCATGCGCGAACAGGATCGCCGCGAGGATCGAAGCCGCGAGGTTCCGATGCGGATGCGCGCGCCCGTGCTTCACTCGAGCGGGCGCCTTCGCAGATGTCCGTAGAGGAGTTCCTCGACGAATTCCACGCAGTTGAACTGCATCAGCTTCGCGCCAGGCTCGACATGCCTGTAGAGGGTCATGCGGATCGTCCAGGGGCGAGTGAAGACCTTCGGGTCTTCGAGGGTCGCTTCGTATCGCAGCGTGTTCGCGCCGGTCTTCGTGAACCTCTCGACCACCCGGAGCGCAGCGCTGTGGAAGTTGCCGGAGCGATCGAGCCAGGTTTGATCGTTCTGGCCCGTGGTCTCGATGACGAGCGTCTCGCCGTCCCAGGTTCCGGTCGATTGGCCCATCCAGGAGTCGAGGGGTGCCGGCCCCGGATCCTCCAGGTGGATGTGGCGCACGGCTCCCGCGTACTCGTAGGTGAAGAAGATCGCGTCCTGGTTGTGGAGGATCTGGAAGGGGTAGGGCATGTAGGTCGCGCGGGGGATGCCGGGCAGGTAGCACTTGATCTCCGGATCTCGGGAGAGCCAGTTCGCCCGGTTCTCCGCCCGCTTCTTCAGCGCCTCGTCGTGGTAGGGGATTTCGCCACCGACGACGACACCGAGGCCGGCGGGAACCGCGCCGATCGCACCGAGGGCCACGACCTCCTCGGCCGGAAGTGGCCCGTGGGGCCCCTCCCGAAGCGCGTAGGAGGCCTTCGCCGGATGAGCCTCGAGGCCATCGTTGGCCCGGTTCAGGACCTGCCAGATTCCATTCAAATCGGGCTTGTCAGCGGGCCGTTCCGCGCCGGGCTCTTCCCCTGCGGATGTCGTGGCGCAAAGGACGCCGGCGAGAAGCACGAAGAGAGCTCGTCTTGCCATGGATGGGGAGCGTATCGCCGCGACCGACGTGTGGGCAAGCGGGCTTGGAGATCAGATCAGAATCCCGTCAGCTGCGCGAAGCGATCCCGATGGTAGGCAGCGTCGCCGAGTGTGAGCTCGGCGACTTTGGCCCGCTTCAAGAACAGGCCGATCTCCTCCTCATCGGTCATCCCGATCCCGCCATGCATCTGCAGGCCTTCGCAGGTGACGAGGCTTGCCGCGTCGGAGCAGCGCGCCTTGGCGGCACTCGCCAGTCGACTCGCGCCCGGTCGGTCTTCGTCGAGAGCCCGGAGGGCGTCGAGAACGACCGCCTGGGAGAGCTCGACCTCGCAGAACATTTCGGCAGCCCGATGCTTCAGCGCCTGAAACGTTCCGATCAAGACCCCGAATTGTTCCCGGGTCTTCAGATACGTGACGGTGCGTTCGAACACCTCCGTGCTGATCCCCACGAGCTCAGCCGAGACGGCCACTGTCGCGCGATCGAAGGCCAGGTCGAGCAGGTCGGCACCCGCGCCGATTTCTCCCAGCACGGCGCTGGTCTCGACCGCGACCCCGGAGAGCCGAACGCGGGCGGTGTTGCGGCTATCGATCGTGTTGGTGCGGATCACCTCGCAGCCTTCGCCGCTCGGGTCGACGAGGAAGAGCGTCAAGCCGTCTCGCTCCCCGGCAGTACCCGAAGTGCGCGCTGCCACGATCAGGTGGTCGGCGACGTGCCCGTCGAGGACGAAGACCTTCTCGCCCGAGAGCTTGAAACCGTCGCTGCCCGCTTCGGCCTTGGTGGAGATCGCGTAGGGCGAGAAACGCCCGGTCTCCTGGAAAGCCAGCGCGAGGATCGTCTCCCCCTCGCAAACGCCGGGCAGGATGGCCTGCTTCTGGGCATCGGTGCCGCCTGCCGCGACGACCCCGCCGCCCATCACGACCGTGGAGAGGAAGGGGTAGGGCGCCAGGTTTCGCCCGCATTCTTCCAGGACGACCCCGAGTTCGGCCATGCCGAGCTCAGCCCCGCCGAAGGTCTCCTCGAAGGGAATCCCCGCCCAGCCGAGTGCGGCCATCTCCTTCCAGAGTTTCCTGGAGAATCCAACCGCATCCTCGCGATCGCGAAACTCACGCAGGTGGGTCACGGGAGCATGCTCGCGGAGGAACTCTGCGGCGGTCTCCTTCAACAGCTCTTGTTCTTCGGTCAACACCAGGCTCATGCTCGATCCTCGTTGTTCGGATTCATCGCGATCAGCTCAGTCGGGCAGGCCGAGGACGCGTTTTGCAATGACATTGAGTTGGACTTCGGACGTCCCGCCTTCGATCGAGTTGCCCTTCGATCGCAACCAGCCCCGTGTTTCCATCAGGTCGATGGGGGTGTAGGTGTCGCCGCTCCAGCCCAGGCCGTCGGTGCCACGCACGGACATGAGGATTTCCGAGCGGCGCTTGTTCAGCTCGCTCGCGTAGAGCTTGAACATCGAAGTCGCCGCCCCAGGGCCCTGGCCCGCCTTGGCCTGCTGGCCGCTGCGCTTGAGCGTGAGCCCGAAGCACAAGCTGTCGAGCTCGTATTGGGCGATGCGATCGCGCAAGGCGGGTTCGGCGAGCCGCTCGTTCTGATCTCCGAGGTAACCGCGGGCTGTTTCGGCGAGCGCACTCTTGGGTGCCTTGGGTTTCGTGCTCGCCCCTTTCTTGGGCCGGGATGTGGCGTCGTCGCCGGATGCGGGAGCGGCCGAGAGCATCTGGCGTTCGTGCTGGAGCAACCGCTTCGCAATGGTCCAGCCACCGTTCAGCGGGCCGACCAGGTTGCGGGCCTCCGCCTTCACGTCCTCGAAGAAGACCTGGCAGAAATCGGATTGGCCGCTGATCAACTGAATCGGCGAGATCGTCACGCCAGGCTGATGAAGATCGAAGAGGATGAAGCTGATGCCGTCATGTTTCGGTACGTCGGTATCGGTCCGAACCAGGCAGAAGATCCAGTCCGCGTGGTTGGCCCCGGTCGTCCAGATCTTGGACCCGTTGATGAGGAACTGATCCCCTTCCCGCACGGCCCGGGTCTGCAAGCTCGCGAGGTCCGAGCCGGAGCCGGGCTCGCTGTAGCCCTGACACCAGTTGATCTCGCCCCGGGCGATCTTCGGAAGGTGTTCGAGTTTCTGCTCCTCGTTGCCGAACTCGAGCAGCACCGGGCCCAGCATGGCCGTGCCGAAGAAGCTCACGATCGGCATGTAGCTGGCGGCGCGCGCGACCTCCTGTTGAAGAACCTTCGTCTCCTCCTTGGAGAGGCCGCCGCCCCCATATTCCTTGGGCCAGTTGGGGGTCGTATACCCGCGCTCGGCCACCGCAGCGAGCCAAGCCTCGTGATCTGCCTTGCTGGGCTTGGCGTCGGCGCCCTTCAGAATGGATGCGGGACAGCTCGTCTTGAGCCACTCGGAGAGCTCCTGGCGAAAAGCCTCGAGAGAGGATTCGGTGGTTGTCATGGCGCCTCCCAGTCGGATAAGATTTGACACTATAGCTGTCATATCCTGTGACGCGCTACCGGCTGTCGGCAAGACCCATCAGCGGAGGAGAGTTCCGTGACCAAGACCGCCAAGTGGGGCCTCGGCGCGCTCGCCGTCCTCGTTCTTTCAGTGCTCCTCGTCTGGGCGAATCTGACCTCGCTCCTGCTTCTCGGCGTCGGAGTCATGGTGGATCTCCGCACCCCTGTTGGCCCTCATCAATCCATCGAATGGGCCTCAGGTGCGGACCCGGAAGGCCGAACACCCGATGCTCGACCCCCTAACATCGTCCTGATCCTCGCGGATGATCTTGGCTGGAACGATCTCAGCTTCTCTGGCGGCGGTGTCGGGGGAGGGACGGTTCCGACGCCGCATATCAATTCCATTGCAGCGGATGGCGTGAGCTTCACCAACGGCTACGCGGCCAACGGAAGCTGTGCTCCTTCGCGCGCGGCGATCATGTCCGGCCGCTACGGAACGCGCTTCGGGTTCGAGTTCACGCCGACCCCACCCGGGATGGGCCAGATCGTCGGTCGAATCGCCGGGGACATGGGCCGCCTTCGCCCGACGCTTTCAACCGGAGCGACGGAGAGCCCTTCCTTCGCAGAGATGGCGATGCCGGCCTCGGAGATTTCCATCGCCGAGCTTCTGGGCGAGCGCGGGTATCACAACGTCCACATCGGAAAATGGCACCTGGGCCGCGGGGTCGGCACGGCGCCCGAGGACCAGGGGTTCCACGAAAGCTTGTTGATGGCGAGTGGGATGTACCTGCCCGAAGACGACCCGAACGTCGTGAACTCGAAACAGGATTTCGATCCCATCGACCGGTTCTTGTGGCATGCGCTCAAGTGGGCAGCCTCGTTCAATGGTGGCGACGCGTTCGAGCCCGGCGGGTACCTGACCGACTACTACACGGAAGAGGCCGTCAAGGTCATCGAGGCGAACAAGGATCGACCGTTCTTCCTCTACCTCGCTCACTGGGCGCCTCATACGCCTCTCCAGGCGACGAGGGCCGACTACGAAGCCCTGGCCCATATCGAAAGCCATCGGGAGCGCGTCTACGCGGCGATGATCCGCGCCCTGGACCGGGGCGTCGGTCAAGTGCTGGAGGCGCTTCGAGCCAACGGTCTCGAAGAGAACACGCTGGTGATGTTCACGTCGGACAACGGCGGGGCAGGATATATTGGTCTGCCCGAGGTCAATGCGCCGTTCCGCGGCTGGAAACTCACGTTCTTCGAGGGGGGGATCCACGTTCCCTACTTTTTGCGCTGGCCCGCTCGGATCGAGGCAGGCCGTACCTTGGACGCCCCGGTCCACCACTTCGACCTCTACGCGACCGCCGCCGCCGCGGCTGGTGCCGCGCTACCAACAGACCGTACGATCGATGGCCAGGATCTCATCCAGTACGTGCGCGGTGAGGCCGATGGCGTTCCCCACGACCGACTCTTCTGGCGCAGCGGAGCTTCCCAGACGGCCCTGGTCGATGGATGGAAGCTCAACCTGAGCGATCCGCCGGGGCGAACGTGGTTGTTCGACCTGAACGTGGACCCTGCAGAGAGTGTAGATCTCTCGGCGCGGCATCCGGAGAAAGTCGCGGAGCTGAAGACGGCCCTGGCCGCACATAACGCTGCGCAGATGCCCTCGATGTGGCCCAGCCAGGGATCCCTGCCAATCAACATCGACAAGGATCTCTCCGAGCCCGACGCGCAAGACGACGAGTACATCTACTGGTCGAATTGAGGGCCGCGCCTCGAGAATCCGCTGCTCCGCCTCCGTGCCGGGCTAGAGCTTGGCGATGACGTCGTTTCCGAGCTTGTCGAGGTTCTCGATGGGGTTGCCTCCGCCGAGCGCCGGAAGCGGAATCACCAGTCTCTCCACACCCAGGTCCGTGAACGTTGCGATCGAATCGAGGCCGAGGCCCGGGAACCACATTGCCGTGACCTCGACGCTCGAGAGTTCGCGTCCTTCGGCGGCGCAAGCCTCGCCGAGCTTCTCGAGCTGGGTCGCGAGCACATCGAGCTGCGGCGTCGGAGCGAACCATCCTTGGCCGTATTTCGCCACGCGCTCGAAGGCCTTGCCCTTGACGCCGCCGATGATCACCGGGAAGGGGTCCTGTACGGGAGTCGGATGGCTCTTGAAGCCGGTCCAATGCAGGAAATCGCTTTCGTGTTCCACGACCTCCTTGCTCCATACCTTGCGCATGGCAGAGACATAGTCGTCGAAGCGCGCGCCACGGCGTTCGAATGGCACTCCCATGGCTTTGAATTCTTCCTGCAGCCATCCGATTCCAAGGCCTAGCATGAAGCGACCCTTCGAAATGAGGTCGAGGCTGGCGGCCTGCTTGGCCAGTAGCAGCGGGTTCGTCTGGGGCAGGATGTTCACGCCCGTGCCGAGACGCAGGTTCTCCGTGTGGGCCGCGACCAACGTGAGGGCAATCAAGGGGTCGATGAAGTTCGTCTCCGGGGTGGCTCCCATCTTTCCGTCAGCGCTGTAGGGATACTTCGATTGGTAGTCCACCGGGATGATCGCATGCTCGAAGGTCCAGACGGATTCGAGACCGATCTCTTCGGCCTTCTGGGCCAGGCCGACGATGGCCTCGGGGCGGTCCGGGCCGACGTTGACGGGGATGAGGCCGAGCTTCATGCTGACTCCTCTGGGATCACGAGTTGGCCGGTACGATGCCGAAGACCGTGGCCCGAATCCAGACCCGGCTCAAAGGATCTTGAACTCCTTCGGGGGGTCCTCGATCACCTTCTCTTCGATCAACGCCTCGATCTCGGCTTCCGATAGCCCAAGCAGTTCCGAGGCGATCTCTCGGGTGTGCTGGCCGAGCCACGGCGCCGGCTCGGTGATGACTTCGGGCAGATCACTGCCGAGAAAAGAGGGGCCCTCGAGCATGACGGCTTCATAATCCGGTTGCACGAGGAGCTTCGGATAGCCGCGGTGCAGGAGCTGCGGATCCGAAAGATGGTGGACTGGATGCGCGACGATCCCAGCCGGCACCCCGGCCTCCTGCAGCGTCTCCATCACCTCGCGAGGCTCTCGTTCGCCCGTCCAGACCGAGAGCTGCTCGTCGATGTGATCACGTCTATCGATTCGCCCTTCTGCCGAATCGAGGGCCGGGTCCTGACTCCAGGGCGGATCGCCGATGGCCTTGCGCAGCTGTTGCCACTCGGAGTCCGAGCGCACGTTGATGACACACCATTCGTCGTCGCCGGCGCAGGCCAGACAGCTCCACGGCGCACCGCGTGAGCTTGCGTTTCCAGCCGGACGAACGCTGCCGGGAGCGAGGCTCTCCAGGGCGAACAAGTCCGCCATCAGGCCGATCGGCGTTTCGAACTGGGCCGCATCGTGATGCGACCCTCGCCCACTCCGCTCCCGGAAGATCAGTCCGGCGAGGGCCGCCAGTGCCCCCAGGCGGCCGACCAGATGATCGGGATGCACGGCCGTCGAGCCTGCAGGCCGCTCCTCGTCTTCCAGATAGTTCCAGAGGTGCTGAAGGCCGCTCACAGGATGGGTGTTCGGGCCGTAGCCGATCCAATTCTTCCAGGGGCCGTAGCTGCCAACACTCTGGCTCGAGAAGCTGACGATGCGAGGGTTCAGTTCGTGCAGCTGTTCTGCACCGAGGCCGAGCTTCTCCATCGTGCCGGTGCCGTTGTTCTCGATGAAGACGTCGGCCTTCTGCACGAGCTGCGCCACCAGTGCGCGCCCCTTTTCCGTTCGCAAGTCCACCCCGAAGCTCCGCTTGCTTCGGCTCGAGGAAAGGAAGGATGGGTTCATGTAGCTGCTCATGATCACCCGGATGAAGTCGGGTGTATCACTGGATTCGATCTTGATGACGTCGGCGCCGTACTCGGCGAGGAGGCGCCCGACTTCGACGCCGACCGCACCCACGCCGCAATCGATCACGCGAAGGCCTTCGAGAGGACGGCCCGAAACCGAGGGGCGCGGGCGGCGCCCCAGTAGTGCCTCGATCTCTTGCCGCGCCGTTGACTCCGTCCAGCCGCCTTCTCCCAACTCACCGAGTTCCGGTGGGCCCGTCTCCGGGCCCGCACGCTCGCCATCAATGGTGAAGTATCCCGAAGCGACGGACGCGAGAATTCCTGGCGCGACGGAGAGCTTCCGAAACGTTCTCCGCGCCGTCGTATGCTCGTTCTCCAGGACCTCCCCCGGCCGCAAGAGCGGTGTTGCGGGGATGCCGCGGCGCTGGGCTTCTACCGCAATCTCGGTCTTCTTCTTGTCCGCAAAGAAGCCCTCTAGCACAGGAACGATCTTGTCCAAATCCACCAACCGGTTGATGAACTGGTCGTACTTCGGGTCCTCGAGCTCCTCCGGGTTTCCGATCCACGACTTCAATGCCCGCCAGTGTCGCGGCACCAGGATGATCATGCGGATGAAGCCGTCGGCACATCGGTAGAGGGTGTAGATGCCCGTGCCGGCGCGATGTCCGAGATTCGGGTTCAGGGAGTAGTTCGGCAGGGACCAATCGCTGAGCCCCGCCGTGGCATCCATGGCAGAAACATCGATGTGTTGGCCGACGCCGCTCTGCATGCGTTTCCAGAGCGCCATCAAGCTGCCAAGGGCACCGGCTATTCCGGCGACGTCATAGGCCAGGCTTCCCGGGATCATGACCGGCGGCTTCTCGGCAATTCCGGCGCGGTGGAGCATGCCCGCCATGGCGACGCCCACCATGTTCGTTCCTTGATAGGCGGCGTACGGTCCGTCCTGTCCGAAATCGGTGATCGATGTGACGATCAACCCCGGGTGGCGCTTCCGAAGCGCGTCGGCATCGAGCCCGATGCGCGCGAGGCTGCCTGGTTGGGTCGATTCGATCAGCAGGTCGGCGTTGGCGAGGAGGTCATGCAGGCGCTCGCGGCCGGCCTCGGTCTCCAGATCCACGATACCGCCACGCTTGCCCGCGTTGCGCACGGCGAAGTAGAGACTCGTCTGGCCATCCGGCGTGAAAGGCGGCAGGCGTCGGGAAGCCCCGCCTTCGGGCGGCTCCAGGCGGATGACCTCCGCACCGAGATCTGCCAACAGTCGGCCGCAAAGCTCGCCCTTCTCGTCCGCCAGATCGACGACACGCATTCCACACAGCGGCTTCATCGCGGTTCCCTTCGTGCCCCAGCGGGGAAAGTAACGCAACACCGGGCCCGCACGGGTACGTCAGGGCTTCTGGAGGGCTCGCATCGAGGCCTCGTAGGAGACGCGATCGATCTTGTACGAGGTGTAGGCCCAGATTCCCGCGGCGGCGATGGGGGCCGCCACCAGGCTGAGCAGGCCGAGCCGTCGGATCAGTTCTGGTGCGATGTTGACCGGATCCGCCTGCAAGGGAAACGCGATCAGATCGATTCCGACACCCGCCAAGAAGTGTCCACCCGCCGAGCCGAGCTTGCCGGAGAACGCCACAGCCGCAAACAAGATGCCCTGCTGGTTCCTGCCGGTGCGGTTGAACTGGTCCTGGGCCACGTCCGCCATCATTGACCCGGCCGATGTGTAGGCGACGCCGGCGGCCGCGCCGATGACGAAGAGCAGGCCGAAGATCGTCTCGAACAGCAATGCGGAACCGGTGGGTGGCATGATTTCTGCCATCCGGCCAACGACGGCGAAGTTCCCGAGCACGCCGGAGACGATGCAGGCTGTGATCAATGTCGGTTTCTTGTCGAAGCGCTGGTGCAAGGCACCCGAGGCGACCACGCCGATTACGAAGCCAACCGCAGTCGGCGCGATCAGGGTCGAGATCTGGCCCGTGCTGAAGCCCCAGAAGAACACGTTCAGGTGCGTGCCCAGGGTGTTCCCGATCGAGATCGAGATGGCGAAGAGGGAGAAGCCGGCGAAGAGCGAGCGGAAGGAGGGATTCCGCCAGGCGAGCAGGAACTCGGCGTAGGTGGCGCGCAGCGAGAACGGTTGGCTGTCTTCGGGCGGCCCCGGCAGATGGGGGATCTCTTTTCGCGTTCCCCAAGCGGAGTACCAGATGGTGATGAACATGATGGTGGCGCTGAAGGTGGCGAAAGCCGGGTACCCTTTGGGGTTCAGCAGGCCGTTGCTGAACTCGGGAGTCTCGGGAAAGAAGAGCCATATTCCGAGTCCGATGACGACGAGTGCCCCGAGCATTCCCGCGAAGGTTCGCCACTGGACGACGGATGTGCGCTCCGCGTAGTCGTCACTCAGCTCCGCACCCAATGCCATATGCGGAACGTGGTAGATGGTCATCGAGCCGCGCACGAGGACCGCAAACACGAGGAACCACGCGAAGAGCCCAGCTTGTCCCAACCCGTCGGGTGGGAAGAAGAGCAGGTACCAGAACAGCGCAAGGGGCAACGCCGCAGCATACATGAAGGGGTGTCGCCGTCCGAGGCGAGACTTCCAGTTGTCGGAGACGTGCCCCGCGACCGGGTCTGTCACCGCATCGAAGATCAGGGCGATGGCGACGGCCATGCCCGCCAGGGCTCCGGAGAGGCCGAGGACCTGGGTGAAGTAGAAGAAGACGATGTAGTCGAAGCCTCGCGACTTGATGCCTTCTGCGATCTGTCCGAGGCCGTAGGCGAATTTTGTAGCAACAGAGAGGGTTTTCAAGGCGGGGGAGAGCGTATCCGATCTGCCCGCTACATTGCCGTCCGTCATGAGCCTGCGCGAAAACAACATCGAGAAGCTGGCTGGGGGCAAGCATGACGTGCTGATCCTCGGCGGGGGCATCAACGGCGCGGTCTGCGCCTCGGCCCTCACCACGATGGGCGCCCGCGTTGCGCTGATCGATCGGGGCGATTGCGCGGGAGCCACCAGCCAGGAATCCTCGAATCTGGTCTGGGGTGGGATCAAGTATCTCGAAGGCGTCGAGCTCGGCCTCGTGCGGAAGCTCTGTGTTTCGCGCAATCAGCTGATCCGCACTTATCCGTCGAGTGTGAGGGAGGTGCGATTCTTCACGACCTTGGCCACGGGTTTCCGCTGGGGGCGGCTCAGCCTGTACGTCGGGACCCTGCTCTACTGGTTGCTGGGAAGCTTCTCTACGCGGGGCCCGCGCTTGCTGAGCAAGGCACAGATTCGTGCCGAGGAGCCGACGATCAATCTCGAAGGAATGGCCGGAGGCTTCGAGTACTCCGACGCCTATTTGGTCGACAACGACGCGCGCTTCGTCTTCAACTTCATCCGGGCTGCGATCGACCACGGCGGCATCGTTGCGAACTATGTCGAGTCCAGGGGAGCGACCCGTTCGGAGGATGGTTGGTGGTCGACCCAGGCCTGCGATCTCGAAACCGGTCGGGAGTTCGAGATTCGCTCGAAGGTCATCTTGAACGCATGCGGCCCATTCGTGGATGCCCACAACGCGATCACCGGCCAGGCTGGCGCCCATCGCCACGTGTTCTCGAAGGGTGTGCACCTGTTGGTCGACCGGATCACGCCCATCACCCGGGTGCTGACCTTCTTCGCCGATGATGGGCGACTCTTGTTCATCCTGCCGATGGGCCCGAAATCCTGTATTGGCACGACGGATACTCGAGTCGAAGAGCTTCCCGCGAAAGTCACCCCTGAAGACCGACGCTTCATCCTCGACAACGTGAATCATCTTCTC
>JAFDCZ010000205.1 GCA_019312665.1 Deltaproteobacteria bacterium
TCCGACCGCATGGAGCATGTCAGCGCCGATGCATCCTTCCGCGGCGACGAGCTGATCCTGCACTCGCTGAATGCGGATTTCCGCGGCAAGCCGCTCCCCACGATCCAGGGACGGGTTCGCGGCCTCGCTCAAATCCACTCCAGCGACGAGCTCCACTGCATCCGCCCGGTGGATGTACCGCCCCTGCCGGGTTTCGACGCAATCCGCCATTGGGTGCGCTCGCGTCGCGACGAGCCGCGCGAGCCCAACTGGCAAGGCGTTCGGATCCATGCGGATTGGCTCTCGCATCCGGCGCTCCTTTGCAACCTCGAGCAAGTCGTCGCAACAGCCCTGCCCAACGCCCCGCCCGCAGAGCGCGGAATTCACATCGACATCCAGCACGCTGTCTGGGCCGGTATGCCCGTGTCAGCGCAAGTCGAATTCCGCGAGGGTGTGCCCGACGATTGGCACGACGGTGAAATCAGCGTCGAACTCCAGGTCGGCCCGCCCTTCGAACCCATGCAGCCAAGGGCGCCACGAGGGATCTGGGCGCGCGGACGTTTCGATGCACGGGCAACGCGGCTCGGCGCTTGGAGCATCCGCGGCGGCTCGGGAACGTTCTCGGCCCGCGGCAGTGAGCTCGCCTTGCGGGAGGTGGAACTCGAACTCGCACCCAAGGGCGAAGTGCACGGCAAGGTGGATCTGGAACTCGGCCGAGAGGGCCGCGTGCTCTACGACACCGGGGTCTTGCTCGAGGGCATGCCGATCGTCGATTTGTGGCGTGCCTCCGGGCTGCGCGCCGGGGAGCTCACGGGCAACTTGCACGGCGCGATTCACGTCTCGGGCGAGCTGCTCGAAAACCGTCCACCGCTGACCTCCGCGCGCGGCAGCTTCTCGCTGCAGGCCCGAGACGGCACATTGCACCGCGAGCTTCCATTGATGCTCGCCCTCACCCTTGCCAGCAATCGGTGGAATCCATTCGGCAGCCGGGATCGGGTGGCCTACCAGGCCATCGACTTGAATGGGCGCATCGAATCGGGTCGCGTGCTCAGCGACGTATTGACCGTCGAGGCACCGACTTTCAGGATGGGCGCTTCGATGGAGCTCGGCGTCGAGAACCCCCATCCGTTGGAAGGCGTGCTCGGAATCTTCTTCTTCCCGACACTCGATCGCATGATCAACCGGCTGCCCCTCGTCAATCGTGTGCTGCTCGGCGTGAACCGAAACCTGGTCGGTGCATACTTCGCCGTCGAAGGCCTGATTGGCGAACCGCAATTGGACATCATTCCCGTAAAATCGATCACTGCCGTGGGCCCGGCCAGTTTCATGCTGGAAGATCTTCCCGGCTTCGTCTGGGGCGGAATCCAGCGCATCCAATCCGTGCTGTTGCCCTCTCGAAGGCGCCCGCAGCCAGTTGAAGCTGAGGAGAGGAAAGACTCGTGACCCGAAAGAACGCACGCAGCAAGATCCTCACGCGAAACAACGCACAGGCGGCGGTTCGCCGTGCCCAACGCCGAGGCGAACGGGTGGTATTCACCAGCGGCTGCTTCGATCTACTTCATGTCGGCCACGTCCGGAGCCTGGAGCAAGCGCGCAGTTTCGGCGACCGATTGGTGGTGGCCATCAACAGCGATGCCTCGGTGCGCCGCTTCAAAGGCCCGGAGCGTCCGATCGTACCTGCCCGCCAACGTGCCGAAGTGCTGGCGGCTCTGGAATGCGTGGATTGGGTGATGGTGTTCGGTGGGGCCACGCCCCGAGCCACCCTCGCAGCCCTCTCGCCCGACGTATTCGCCAAGGGCGGCGACTGGCCGCTGGCCGTCCTCGAGGCCCAGGATCTACCCCCTGGCTTCGAGGGCGAAGTACGGCGGCTTCGGCAGATCGCCGACGCACGAACGACCGCGATCGTGGAGCGAATCCGGCGGAAACGGTAACCCGAGGCCAGACGTCATATCCTCGAGACACGGACTCGCCTGTCAGACTCGAACCCGAACCAGGATGATCGGTTGAACGCACACGACGCGATGGATGGTGCCGAGGTGGTCGTGAAGGCCCTGCGCGAGGAGATCGCTCGGGTATTGGTCGGTCAGGAAGCGCTGGTCGATGGCCTGCTGATCGGATTGCTCTCCGGAGGCCACGTGCTGGTCGAGGGCGTGCCCGGGCTGGCCAAGACCACGGCGGTCCGCACCTTGGCCCAGGTCCTCGGCCTGGGTTTCCGTCGCATCCAGTTTACGCCTGACCTCCTGCCCAGCGATCTCGTCGGCACACCGATCTTCGTCCCGGAAGGGCAGCGCTTCGAAGTGCACAAGGGCCCTGTCTTTTCACCGGTCGTGCTCGCCGACGAGATCAACCGCGCGCCGGCCAAGGTTCAATCCGCTTTGCTCGAGGCCATGGAAGAGCGCCAGGTGACGATCGGCGACCAGACCTTCCCGCTACCGGAACCCTTCCTGGTCATGGCCACCCAGAACCCGATCGACCTGGAGGGAACCTACGCCCTGCCCGAAGCGCAGGTCGACCGCTTCCTGTTGAAGTTGCAGGTGCACTACCCGAGCGCGGCCGAAGAGCTCGAGATCGTCGCCCGCGATGGTGCGGGTACGCCGGAGGTGCGTGCCGTCGCCAACCCGGAGCAGATTCTGGGGTTGCGCGCAGCGGCGGGGCAGGTGCATGCTGCCGACCCGGTCATCGATTATGCGGTACGGCTCGTGCGGGCTACTCGCGAGCCGGATCTTGCGGGCGCCGTACTCGAAATTCCGGAAAGGCGTCCGGCAAGCGGCGCGGTGGCCGTCGGCGCCTCACCTCGGGCGTCGATCTTCCTATGCCGCGCCGCCCGTGCCCGCGCCCTGCTCGAAGGCCGTCGTTTTGTCACACCCCACGACGTGAAGCGGGTCGCAAGGGATGTCCTGCGGCACCGATTGATCCTTTCCTACGAAGCCGAGGCCGACGGCATCGACGTGGAAGAAGTGCTCCGCGCGCTGCTGGCGGCCGTGGAAACTCCCTGAGCCGTGGCCTTTCTGCGCATCCGTTCGCAGCCAGCCATCCTGCGTGCCGAGGGTCGGCACTCACGATCGATCCCTGCATGGAGCGAAGAGTCGGGCGAGCTCTCCCGCGCGGCGCGAATCCTTCTCGTTCGCAGCCGGCGCGAGGTCACGGGCGCATTCGTCGGCGGCTACCAGAGCGCCTTCCGCGGCGTCGGCATCGAGTTCGAAGAATCGCGACCCTACGTCCCCGGAGACGACGTGCGCTTCCTCGACGCCAGCGTCATGGCCCGTACGGGTGTGCCTTACGTGAAACGCTTCCGCGAGGAACGCGACCAGACAGCTCATCTCGTGGTCGATGTGTCGGGATCGATGGCTTTCGGCTGCCCCGGTCGAACCAAAGGTGCCGTGGCCGCACATACTGCCGCATTGCTGTCGGTGGCCGCGCTTCGGGCCGGCGATCGCGTCGGCTTGTGGACCTTCGACGCTGGCATTCGCGAGGAACTCCCGCCTGCGAGGGGCAGCCGTCAGGCCCGCCAGATCCTCGAGCGGCTCGTGGCGGCCCCGGGGCGGTTGGGTGGGCCGACTGGCCTGGCCGATTCCCTCGCCCGGGTCCGCAGCGCTGCACGCCGGCGTGGCCTGGTCTTCGTACTGTCCGATTTTCGGGACGAACACTTCTTCGCCACCGCCAAAGATGGCGAGCCACCGCCGCGAACGGAATGGATCGCCCTTGCCCGGCGACACGATCTGATTGCCATCCTGATCCACGACCCGCGCGAAGACAGCCTGCCCAACGCCGGCACGATCCGAATCGCCGACCCGGAACGACCGGGCCGCGCGCGCCTCCTGGCCACGGGCAGCCGGGAGGTACGAGAACGCTACCGCGAGGCCAGCGAAGCCCGCCGCCGAGCCCTGGTGCGCCGGCTGCGGAGAGATGGTGCTTCCGTCTTGACCCTGCGCGCAGATCAGGTGCCACTGCGCGGCCTCGTGCGGTTCTTTTCCGAGCGCAGTTCGACGCGGAGGCGGGGACACCGATGACGAAGCTCGCCGCCGCCGCATTGAGCAGCCTGCTGGCTTTACTCGCTTGCAGTGAAGCGCCACCGCCCGAACGCCCACCGGCGCAGGCCACGCCCGCGGCGACGTTGATCCTCGAACCGCCCCGCCTCGAAATCGGCGAAACAGCGACGCTCGAGGTGGCGATCGTCGTGCCACCGGGAACCCGGGTCGGCCCCGTGCCTTCACCCGATGAAATTCCGGGCATCTGGGTCCTCGGGATCGACGGCCCCAGCATGTCGAGTTCCCTCGAACGCGATGTCCACCTCACCCACTTCCGGATCCGGGCTCGTGAGGTCGGCAGCTTCACGTGGCCAGCGACTCACGTGCAGATCGTGCGCCCGGGTCACCCGGAACAACGACTCGAGATCCCCGCCCGGTCCTTCCGGGTCCGCTCGGTCGTAAAGGATGTACCGGGCCAGTTGACCTTCTTCTCCTACCGGGAGTCCACACGCCTCGGCGATCGCGGCGAGGTCAGGGGAGTCGTCCTGCCCGCCCTGGTGGGGGCCGCCCTCGCCCTCGCGGGGGTTGGCCTTGTCGTGCTGGTGCGCCGCGCCCGAGCCCTTCCGAAGACGTCGGGGATGGAACCCAAACGCGACGAGGCGCCCTGGCGTGCCACGCAGGCGGCCCTCGCTGCGGCGAGCGAGATTGCAGGGAACGATCTGCCGCGCGCGGCGGACATGGCCTCCGCGGCTCTGCGCGTGTTCGTCGACCGGCGCTTCCGGACCCACACTACCCGCGCAACCAGCGAAGAGCTGCGCGGACGCAAACCACCTTTCCTGCTGACGACGCGTTGGGAGCGGCTTCTCGATCTTCTCGAACGGCTCGATGCACTGCGCTTCCCGCCCCGCTCCGGCGACCTGCAAGTCGGCGTTCATGCTCTGCGAAACGTGATCGAGGAGATCCAGGCGTTCGTCGCCGATGCGATTCCTCGCGGAAACACCCATTGAGCGATCTCATCGCCGCGGCCATTCGTGCCGCCACCGGCTGGCCGGTGGTCGGCTTTGCGGAGCCTCTCTGGCTCTGGCTCCTGCCCGTATCGTGGCTGTGGCTCATCGCCATCCGCTGGCTCGGTGCACGGCCGGCACTGGGCTGGCCGGCCCAACCCGAAGCGAGCGCCGCAGGCGCACGAGCCTTCGATCCGCTGGGCACCGGCCTCGCCATGCTTCGCGTCGCGACCGTCAGCCTCGTCGGCCTGGTGTTGGCGCAGCCGATGGGGTCGGAACGGGAGGTCAAGCTGCGCCACGACGGCCTCGATTTGATCCTTGCCCTCGATTCGTCGGGCAGCATGCGCGCACTCGATGCGCAGACAGGTGCGGAACCTCGAACCCGTCTGAGCCTGGCCAAGGAAGTGGTTGCGCGCTTCGCGGCCGAACGGGTTGCCGAAGGCGACCGGGTCGGTTTGATCGTGTTCGGGGAACGCGCGTTCACCCAGAGCCCTTTGTCATCGGATGGCAAGCTCGTCGCCGCCGCATTGGAGCGGGTCGAGGCGGGCATGGCCGGCGAATCCACGGCCTTGGGCGATGCGCTCGGCCTCGCCGTAAAGCGCGTCGGACCCCGACGCGATCCCGGCGACCCGCTCGCCGGGCGCGTTATCGTCCTGCTGACCGATGGACGCTCGAATGCGGGCAACATCCCACCCGAGGTAGCGGGAGCCATTGCCAAAGCCCGAGGCGTGCGCGTGCATACGGTGGGGATCGGCGGGCAAGGCCAGGTGGCGATGGCGAGCCAGCGCGGTGGCCGCCGGCTCGAACTCGAACGCCACGATCTCGATTCGGAAACCCTGCAACGAATCGCTTCGAATACGGGCGGCCGCTACTTCGGCGCACGCAACTCGTCGGACCTTGCCGACGTGTACGCGGAGATCGACCAGCTGGAACGCGTCGAGCGTGAAGCCGCACCGCGTCGGCTTGGCGCTCCGCTGCCCGAGCCCTTCCTGGCCTGCGCCGGGAGTTTGCTGCTCGTCCAACTCGCGGTGGGCCGCGTGCTCGCAAGGCGTTTGCCGTGACCGATCTCGAAACCCTCGCCCATCCCGAATGGTTGCTGCCGCTGGGCCTGATCGTCGGTGCCTGCGCGGTGGCTCTCGGCTGGGCATTTCTCCGAGGCGAGCGCGCGCTCCTTCAGCTGTTCGGTGCCACGCCCGGGCAAAGAGACCGCTTACTGCGGGACGCCCTGCTTCTGACGGCCAGTGTCGCGATGGCCGTTGCGCTGGTCGGGCCGCGCTTCGGCACCCGCGAGCTTCGCGTCCCCGCCACCGGTCTGGACCTCGTGATGCTCTTGGACGTATCGCGCAGCATGACGTCAGGGGATGTGCCCCCGAGCCGGATGGCCCGGGCGCAGCGAGTTGCGGCTGGCGTGTTGGAGCGCCTTGGCGAAGGCGATCGTGCTGCCCTCGCCATCTTCGCAGGCCAGGGTGCATTGGTGACCCCCTTCACCTCGGACAAGGGCGCACTCGCCGAGATGCTCCCCGCTCTCGATCCAACGCTGCTCTCGGACGCCAGCTCCGATGGCACGGCGGGCTTGCGCGCCGCCCTGCCCGCCTTCTCCACGTCCGGCCCGCGCCCGCGCCTGCTGCTCGTGCTCAGCGACGGCGAGATCGGCCGCCTGCCGAAATCCCTCGTCTCGGAAGTCGCCGAGGCCGACGCGCGCGTGGTGGCCGTGCTGCTCGGCACGGAGGCCGGCGGGGCGATCCCCGACCGGGGCCGACCGCTCCGAGATGCCGAGGGTAAAAGGGTCCATACCCGGCGCGTGCTCGCCGATCTCGCGCCCCTGGTCGAGGCGAGCGGCGGTCGGCTCTTCCTGGCCGACGGTTGGGGCGAGGTCGATCTTCGCGCACTCGTCACCGAGATTCGTCGCGATGCCATTCCCACTGCTGAGGGCACACTGCTGCGACGGGTGCCGATCACCTGGGTCGCGCCGCCGGCATTGCTCGTCTGGATTCTGCTCCTCATCGAAGCATGGCCGGGGGCGTTTCGCATGAAACGACGAGCCGCGATGGAAAAGGTACTCCGGCTCCCGGGTCGACGCTGGGCGAGCCTGGTGCGCGCCCTTCCCTGGCTCCTGCTGGGAACACTCCTGCCGCAGGCCGCCGAGCCCCAGCCGGATCCACGGCTCGCCCTCGAAGAGCAGCTCCGCGTGCACGGCCCGGACAGCCCGGTGCTCGTGGCCCTCGGCGTTGCAAGGGCACGCGCCGGCGAGGCCCTCGAGGCGGAGCACGCCTTCCGTGCTGCCGCGCTCCTTGGCGGCAACCCCCGAACCGCCGGGCTGGCCTGGTACGACCTGGGCGTACTCGCCCTCGAAGGCGGTCGCTTGGAGGACGCCCGGCACGCCTTTTTCGAATCCCTTGCTCTCGATTCCAGGAGCCACGAAGCGAACAATCTGGAGTGGACCCTGACCGCGCTGCGGCAGAAGGAGCAGGCGCCACCTGAGAACCAGGCCCGGGAGCCCGATCCCGCGAGCCCGCCCGAGCCAGAAGAAGCACAAGACGCGGGCGACGGCGAGGAGCCGCAACTGGACGAGACCCCCGACGAGAAAGCTGCCGGGAGTCCGCGCGACGCGAGCGCCGCGGATGCTCCACCGAAAGAACGACCCAGCCTGCAGGGCCGCACCGAGCCGGAGCCGCCAAGCATGGATCAGGCCGAAGCCGAGCATTGGCTCGACGCT
>JAFDCZ010000067.1 GCA_019312665.1 Deltaproteobacteria bacterium
CCGATCTGGGTCGCCTGGGCCGAACTCGCGGGCAGGAGGATCAAGACCCCCTGCAAAGCCACTGCGAAGACAACAAGGGATCGGATGCGTTGGAGCAACGGAATAGCCTCCCTGGGAACGTCGATTCAGCGCCAGAAATACAGGAAGGGCCGAAACCGCCTGTTAACCCGGGGAGTTTCCCTGAATCCCCGCGGGGCAACAGGACCGGTCGCTTGGAAATGAGAAGGTCTTGTAATTAATCAACTAGTTGATTAATTTAGTCTTCGTGAGTGAAACCATCCGACCTCGTAGCCCCGGTCGTCCCCAGCTCGACCCGGCCCAGACCAGTGTCCGCGAGCGGCTGATTCAGGCCGCCGCGAAATTGGTGGCCGAACGCGGCTACAACGCGACCTCGATCCGGGAGATTGCCGCCAACGCCGACGTCACACCGGCCATGGTCGCCTACTACTTCGGAGACAAACGCGGCCTGCTCGAAGCCATCCTGGATCATGCGTTCGAGCGATTGGTCGAGGGCGTTCAGCAGCTCGCTGCTGAAGACGACGCTACCGATGGCCCGTTCGTCACCCGCTTCGTACCGCTGTACCTCCGAGCGGTGACGCGGGAGCCCTGGATCCCGCAGTTCCTGCTGAGGGAGGTGTTCTCCGCCGACACGCCCGTGCGGGAGCAGTTCGTCGAGCGCTTCGCGCGGCGGGTAGCCGCCGTGGTTCCGGCGGTCTTCGCCCGGGAAATCGAGGCCGGGCGCATGCGGCGAAATCTCGACCCACAGCTGACCCTGCTCTCGCTGATCGGCATGTGCGTGTTCCCCCTGATCGCCGAGCCCGTCCTCGGCCCTGTGCTCGGGTTCCAGGTAGACGCGGCCTTCGCCGAGCGCCTCACCGACCACACGGTCGAACTCTTCCTCGAAGGCGCGGCACCGCGCGAGGAGACGACGTGATGAACCGCTGGCTCTTCCTCCCAGCCTTCGCCCTGCTGGCTGCATGCGGAGACGAGCCCCAGGACGCCCCTGCCGTCGGCACCCTCGAGCGAGATCGCATCGACCTCGTGGCCGAGAGTGATGACCCGATCGTGGAGATCGCCGTCCGGGTTGGGCAGCAGGTCGAAGCGGGCGAGCTGCTGTTGCGCCTCGATCCCACTCGCTTCGACGCCCGCGTCGCCCAGGCCGAAGCGCGACGCGACGAGGCCGCGGCCCGCAGCGCCGAGGCCGCGCGCGGCCCACGTGCCGAGCGCGTCGAGGAAGGACGCGCGCGGCTGGCCGGCGCCCGTAGCGCCGCCCGCACCGCCC
This sequence comes from Deltaproteobacteria bacterium, assembly GCA_019312665.1. GTDB lineage: Bacteria > Myxococcota_A > UBA9160 > UBA9160 > UBA6930. The sequence goes on from JAFDCZ010000067.1 coordinate 1,283, forward strand.
AGCGAGAACTCGAACGGGCAGAAGCCCTCGCCGAAGTGGATTTCGCCTCCCGCTCCCGACTCGACATCCTGCGCGCCGGAGCCGATGCCGCCGACGCCCAGAAGGGGCAGGCCCGCGCCGCCCTCGACGCCCTGCTCGAGGGGTCGACCGCCGAGGAACTCGATCAGAGCAGCAGCGCTCTGGCCGCCGCCGAGGCAGCTGTTCGCGAGGCACTCGTCTACCGAGAGCGACTCGAGTTGCGCGCACCGGTCGACGGACAGATCGACGCGCTGCCCTTCGAGCGGGGCGAGCGCGCCCGCCCGGGCACCCCGCTCGTCGTGATGCTCGCCGATCAGGCGCCCTATGCCCGGGTTCACGTTCCCCAGGCAGTGCGCGTGCGCATCGCCCCGGGCAGCGAGGCGACGGTAGAAATCGAGGGGCTCGAACGAACGTTCCGCGGGCGCCTCCGCGAGATCTCCAACGAGGCATCGTTCACGCCCTACTACGCACTCACCCGCCACGATCGCGGGCGGCTCGCCTACCTGGCGGAGGTCGAGCTGGTCGACCCGGAGGCGCGCGAGCTTCCGACCGGTGTACCGGTCGAGGTTCACTTCACACTCGGCCAAGACGATGCAGACTGAGCTCACGCCCCCGAACGGGGCCTCGGCCGAACCCGCCATCCGAACCCACGGACTAACCCGCCGCTTCGGAGATCTGGTGGCCGTGGACAAGATCGACCTCACGGTCCCGCGCCAGCGCATCTTCGGCTTCCTCGGCCCCAACGGCTCGGGGAAGTCGACCACCATCCGCATGCTATGCGGCCTGCTGCTCCCAAGCGAAGGCAGCGCTGAAGTGCTGGGCCTCGATCCATCCCGCGATGCCGAGGCCCTGCGTACCCGCATCGGCTACATGACCCAGCGCTTCTCGTTGTACGAAGACCTCTCGGTCGTCGAGAACCTGCGCTTCCTTGCCCAGATCCACAGCATGACACGAGACCGCCGCAAGACGCGGGTCGACGAGCAGCTCGCCCGTTTCGACCTGGCCGTGCGCGCGGATCAGCTTGCCGGCACGCTCTCGGGAGGCCAAAAGCAGCGGCTCGCCCTGGCTGCCGCCACCCTCCACGAACCCGAACTGCTCTTCCTCGACGAGCCCACCAGTGCGGTCGATCCCCAGAGCCGCCGCGACTTCTGGGAGACGCTCTTCGACCTGGTGGATCAGGGAGCCACGATCCTCGTCTCCACCCACTTCATGGACGAGGCCGAGCGTTGCCACGAGCTCGCCATCCTCGATGAGGGGCGACTCGTCGCGTCCGGTGAACCGCAAGAGCTGATGGCGGCCATCGACGCCGCGGTGATCGAGATCGAAGCCCAGCGCTCCCGCGAAGCGTCCAAGCAGCTGGAGACCCTGCCTTACGTGCAGAGCGTCGCGCAGCTCGGGAACCGACTCCACGCGTTGGTCGATAGCAACCTCGAGGAGCCCGCCGCACGCCTTCAGCACGCCTTGGCAGAGGCCGGCCTCGAAGCCCGATGTCGCGAGACTACCGCCAATCTGGAAGATGTCTTCGTCGCCGCGACGCGCGACCGGCCGGAGGCCTCTCCGTGAAGCTCTCGATCACCCGCATCGGCGCGATCGCCAGCAAGGAGTTCCTGCACCTGCGTCGCGATCGCCTGACCGGCGGCATGATCGCGGGCATCCCGATCATGATGACGTTGCTTTTCGGCTTCGCGATCAATCAGGACGTGCGTCACCTGCACGCGGGGCTTGCTGACCTGGCGAACACCCAGGCCTCCCGGGCGCTGGCGGCCGATGTGGTGGCGACACAGGTGGTCGACATCGTCGAGCATCGGGCAACCGCTGCCGAACTCGAGGAGCTTCTCGTGCGGGGCCGGATCTCGGTCGGCCTGGTGATTCCCGCGGACTTCGAACGACGCCTTGCGGGGAGCGGACGCCCGATCGCCCAGCTGCTCGTCGACGGCGGCGACCCCATCGTGTTAGGCGCCGCTCGGGGCCTGGCAGGAATGCCCATCCCGGGCGCCGCCGCGAGCCGCAGCGCGGAACCCTTCGCCGTGCGCGCGTACTTCAACCCGGAGCGCCGCTCCTCGATCCACATCGTGCCAGGCCTGTGCGGCGTGATCCTCACGCTCACGATGACGCTCTTCACCTCGATCGCGATCGTCCGCGAGCGCGAGCATGGCAACCTGGAGCTGTTGATCACCACGCCCGTGCAAACCCTCGAATTGATGGTCGGCAAGATCGTCCCTTACGTGTTGATCGGATACCTGCAGGTCGCGCTCGTGCTGACCCTGGGCGCCGTACTCTTCGAGGTGCCCTTTCGGGGCGCGGTGCTCGACCTGGTCGTCGGCGCCGGTGTCTTCGTCGCTGCCACCCTCACCCTCGGACTCTTCATCTCCACCGTCGCGACGACCCAGTTCCAGGCCTTCCAGCTGACCTTCGTGACCTTCCTGCCCCAGATGCTGCTCTCGGGCTTCATGTTCCCCTTCGACGGCATGCCCCGCCCCGCCCAGATCCTGGCCGAAGGCTTCCCTCTGACCCATTTTGTCCGCATCGTCCGAGCCATCGTTCTGCGAGGCGCCGACCTCGAACAACTGAGGCCCGAGATCTGGCCTCTCGGAGTCTTCTTCGTCATCGCCATGAGCCTGGCCATGCTGCGCTTCCGAAAACGCCTCGACTGAAAACTCAACCAGCGGGGACGGGGTTTACAATTGACTTGTTGAAAGGGGGCTCTGCCCCCTTTCAACAAGTCAATTGTAAACCCCGTCCCCGCTGGTTGAGTTTTCAGCTCACTGGGAGCTGGACGACGAAGGTGGCGCCTTCGCCGGGATGGCTCTCGACCGAGAGTTCACCCCCATGGGCGCGGGCGATCTCTCGGCTGATTGGCAGGCCGAGGCCGACCCCGGGCGCCATGCTGCGATCGCTGACGCGATGGAAGGGCTCGAAGATTCGCGTGAGATCTTCCTTCGGCACTCCGATTCCGTCGTCCTGAACGCGGACGATCAGCGCGTCATCCGTTCGCTCGACCGTCAGCTCGACCCGGCCACCGGCCGGTGTGTATTTGATGGCGTTGTCCAGCAGGTTCGCGAAGAGTTCGTGCAGCCACGAAGGATCACCGGGCAAATGAGCCGGGGCATCGAGATGCGTCACGAGCTCGACCTCCGCCTCCTCGGCCAGAGGTGCGAAGAATTCGACGACCTCGAGCAGCAGCGCTTGCAGATCCACCATGCTGCGCTGTTCCGGCGCGAGCCCGGCTTCGGACTGGGCCAGCCGCATCATCGCGTGCACCACGTTGGAAAGGCCTTCGACCTCGGCGGCGGTCTCCTCCAACGCCTTCCTGGCTTCCTCCGCATCACGGGGTTGCTCGAGGGTGACCTCGAGACGGCTGCGCAATGCGTTCAGCGGCGTGCGGAGCTCGTGCGCCGCGTTCCCGGAGAAGCGTCGCGTGCGCTCCACACTGCGGCCGATGCGAGCGATCATGTCATTGAGCGTCGTCGCCAACTCGTCGAGCTCGTCCCGGGAGCCAGTCGTCGGAATGCGTTCTTCGAGGTTGGTCCCAGAGATTCGCCGCGCTGTGGCATTCATCTCCGCCAGAGGACGCAAGCTTCCGCGGGCGAGCCCGTAGCCGAGCCCTGCCGTCAAAAGAAGCAGCACGGGGAGCGAATACAGGTAGATATCGCGCACGTCGCGGGCGTTGCGCACGAAGGGCCGTGTGTAGAGGGCGCCCTGAACGAAACCGGGGTACGCGCGTATCGCCATGACCAGGTAGGGATAGTTCTCGCCGACTTCTACCTGGCTGGCTCCGGATTGATCCTCGCCCGCGAGTACGCCGGCCGGAAGCGGCGTGGGATAGCGGGCCAACGAGCCGCGAGCGACGACCAGCTCTCCATCACCATCGAAGAGTGCAAAGCCAAGCTTCAGCTCTGGATCCGCGCTGGCGATTCCGCGCTCGAGGGTTTCCAGCATCTCGTCGGGCTCTGCAGCCGCAGCATGAACCGCGACTTCATTCACCTGCAACTCGAGCACCAGCCGCGCATCGCTCTCGGTGCGGCTCGCGATTTGCGTGTAGGTGAAGATCCCGAAGGCCGAGACCGTCACCAGCAACGCCAACGTGTACCGCAGGGCCCACTGGACCCCGATGGAGATCCTGCGCATCACGCTTCGGACGCGCCACGAACCTCGAGCACGTAGCCCACACCTTTGACGGTATGGATCAGCTTCGGCTCGAAGTCCTGATCGAGCTTCTTGCGAAGGTGGTTGATGTGCACATCGATCAAGTTGGAGTAGCTGTCGAAGCCGTAGCCCCAGACCTTCTCGGTGATCATGCCGCGCGAGACCGCGTGGCTCTCGTTACGCATCAGGTATTCGAGAAGCGAGAACTCCTTCGGCGTGAGTTCGATCGCATGTCCGCTCCGCTCGACCGCGTGACGGCGCAGATCCAGCACCAGATCTGCGATCGTGAGCTGACCCGAATCGGGTTCGGCCAGGCTGCGACGGGCCACCGCCTGGATGCGTGCCACCAGCTCTGCGAAGGCGAAGGGCTTCACCAGATAATCGTCGGCGCCCAGGTTCAAACCCTCGATGCGATCGGCGACCTCGCCTCGTGCGGACAGGAAGAGCGCGGGCGTATCGATCTCGCGTTCGCGGACCTCCCGCAGGAGGTCGAAGCCGGAAGACCCGGGCAGCATCACGTCCAGGATCAGCAGGTCGAACGGCCCGCGAAGTGCCTTCTCGAGGCCCTCCGTCCCGTCCGAGGCCACATCCACGGTGTAGCCGCGCTCGGCGAGGCCCTTGTGGATGTATTCGCGGGCGGTCGGATCGTCCTCGACGTAGAGGATTCGAAGCATGGTGAGAGTCTCGGGTAGATTCGTGAAGCTCGCCTGAAGCTACGCAGGCTGGGATGGGCTGCCAGCAGCTCCGGTGCGCCGGAGCAAGATCAGATTCCGAGAGTAGACGAACCAGCCGACGGCCTGCCCGATCAGGAAAATCGGCTCCTGGCGGTGCACCGCGTAGGCAAACATCATCACGGCGCCGACCAGACTGAGCCACCAGAAGGCCACCGGAATGTAGCTCCGGCCTGCTCGCTCAGATGCGACCCACTGGACGAGGAACCGGGCGAAGAACATCGCCTGGCCGACCGTTCCGAACACGATCCAGAACCACGAGTCGTTCCAGGCATCCATTTCCGCCCCTCCTCCGAGCCGGCGCACTCTCGCGGAAGCGCCGCACCGGGGCAAGGAGCAATCTTGACAGATTCGTCCGGATTTCCGAGCCTGAGCCTCCCATGCAACTTCTGGCCCAGGAGGAATACGGCCTCCGCTGTTTGATCGAGCTTTCTCGGCGAAACGGCGCGATGCTGACGATCCACGAGATCGCCGAGGCCGAAGGCCTCTCGGCGGATTATGCGGCCAAGCTGCTTCGTGAGCTGCGGCGGGGCGGCCTGGTGTCGAGCACCCGCGGTGCCTCCGGCGGCTACCGCCTGGCGCGGCCAGCCGACCAGATCACCGCCTGGGACGCCATCCAGGTGTTGGGCGGAGCGCTCTTTCCGGAGGGCTTCTGCGCCTGCCACCCCGGCAAGGCCGAGCTGTGCGTACGCGGTACGAATTGCGCGCTGCGCGCTCTCTGGCAACGTGTCGACCTGGCCGTGCGTGATGTCTTGACCCGTATCACCTTGGAAGATCTGCGACGCCAGGAGCCCGAGATGGCCCAATGGCTGAATACACTGCCCCAGCAGACGATGGAGAATGCATGAGTACCGTAACCGAGGAAACCGTCGTCGAAGCGCTTCGCCCGATCATCGACCCGGATTTCGGCAAGAGCATCGTCGATCTCGGCTTCGTGAAGGACGTGCGCATCGAAGGAAGCAGCGTCTCTTTCAAGATCGAGCTGACCACTCCAGCCTGCCCGGTCAAGGAGGAGTTCCAACGCCAGGCGAAGGAAAGGGTCGAGGCCCTGCCCGGTGTGGAAACCGCCGACGTGACGATGACCGCCAACACCCGCGGCCGGCGCGGCCCGGCACCCCAGGAGGGGCCGATCCTGCCGGGCGTGAAGAACACGATCGCCGTGGCTTCGGGCAAAGGCGGCGTGGGCAAGAGCACGACCGCCATCAACGTCGCCCTGGCCCTCCGTGCCAGCGGCGCGACCGTCGGTGTGCTGGACGCGGATGTCTATGGCCCTTCTCTTCCTCTGTTGACCGGCGTGAACCAGCGTCCGGAGACGGCAAAGGAAGGAGACAAGAGCAAGATCGTCCCCTTGGAAGCGTATGGGCTCAAGCTGATGTCGATGGGCTTCTTCCTCACCGACAACTCACCCGTGATCTGGCGCGGCCCCATGGTGCACGGCTTGATTCGCCAGTTCCTGGTCGACGTCGACTGGGGCGAGCTCGACTACCTGGTGATCGACCTGCCGCCAGGCACCGGCGACGCAGCGCTCACGCTCACCCAGCAAGCGCCGCTGGCCGGCGCGCTGATCGTGACGACCGCGAACGATCTCTCGGTGATCGACGCGCGCAAGAGCCTCACGATGTTCGAGAAAGTCGATGTCCCGATCATCGGCATCGTCGAGAACATGGCCTACTTCGTGCCGCCGGATCTTCCCGACCGTAAGTACCACATCTTCGGCAAGGGCGGAGGCAAGCGCATCGCCGACGAGCTGGGCGTGGATTTCCTGGGTGAAGTTCCGATCGACACCCGCGTGGTCGAGGGCGGCGACCAGGGACGCCCCATCCTCATTCACGCCCCCGAAAGTGAAGCCGCGGAAGCCTTCCGCAACCTGGCCGGCAGCGTCGCCCGCAAGCTCTCCGTCCTGGCCGCACGAACTCCCGCGATCGCCGACGCCAACATCACCTGGGAGAGCTGAACGCGACAGAGGAACGCTTTTGCGTTCAGCGGGTACCGTGGAGGAGGTTGCGGTACAGAGGCGGTGCGGGGAGCTTGAGATCCTTGGTGACGCGGTCGATGTATTCCTGGTAGCTGATCTGACGAAGGACGATGCGCGGGTCCGGGTCGAAAAAGACCTCGGGCACCTGCACTTGCCGCGTCCAGTTCACGAAGCGGGTCTCGGCGCGGCGTTGGGTGCTGCGCATCCAGACCCGGGTGAGAACGGGCAGCTTCTCGTCGTCCTGGGTCGCGCAGACTTCCCGGCGACCTTCCTGACTGGTCAGGCGGTAGAGATCGCATTTGTTGCCCGCGAAATCCTGCTCGCGAACGAATTCACCGCCGGCAGCGAGCAGCGCATCGAGCTCCACACCAAAAGGTCGCTTTCCGGCTTCGGATTCCTTCAGGGCTTTCGGATGCCGCTCGATGCTCACGCCCTCCTGGGTCAAACGATCGATAATGATGTAGCGGTCTCCCCGAACGAGCGTGACGATCGGATGACCCGCGATCACGGTTTCCGAGCGAAAGAGTGGCCCGCGGGACCAGAGCTGCTCGACACTGATGGGTACGTCCCCGGCCGCGTACTTCTCCGCGTACCACATCTCCTGGGCATCGACAGCGTCAGCCGCCAACCCGAAGAAGGCGACGACCAGTGCCAGCGCGCCTACCCATCGTGTTCCGTGCCTCGACAAGGCGGCGATCTTACCGTTCATTACCTTCCCCGCCCATGACCAACCGGAGGATCGCTTGCTCGGTGGCCGGCTCGGACCCCACCGGGGGCGCCGGGCTCCAGCTCGATCTACAGGTCTTCCGCAGCCTGGGTGTGCATGGAGCCGCCGTCCCGACGGCCCTCACCATTCAAGACACCACCAAGGTCCATCGGGTGCTGCCGACCTTCCCCTCCGTCCTGTTGGACCAGCTCCGTGTGCTGTTGGCCGACCTTCCGCCCCACGCCCTGAAGCTCGGCATGCTCGCCACCGACGATGTGGTGCGCAACGTCGCCTTGGGGCTGGAAATGCTGCCCGCTTCCGTGCCGATCGTGATCGACCCCATCCTGTTTGCCAGTGACGGCGCACCACTGCTCGAACGACGGGCCTGGCCGATGCTCCAGGAGTTGTTCGGACGGGCCGCTCTCGTCACCCCGAACCGGCCCGAGGCGGAGGCGCTGCTCGGCCGCGACGCCAGCACACGGCAGGGTGCGGAAGACGCTGCCCGCGCGTTCGTCGACGAGTTCGGCGCGGAGGCCACCCTCGTGAAGGGAGGGCATGCGGACGGTGCACCGGATGATGTGCTCGCCTTCCGGGAAGGCGACGAGATCCGCGTCGAGTGGCTACCCGGCGAGCGCATCGAAACCGGCCCGGTCCACGGAACGGGCTGCGCCCTCTCGGCAGCCGTCACCGCCGAGCTGGCCAAAGGCTGCGGGCTGCGGGAAGCCGTCGTGACCGCGCATGTCTTCGTGGCCGATGCGATCCGAGACTCCTTCGCCGCAGGCGGTGGCGCCCGCTTGCTGGGATTCCCAGCCTCGGCATGAGCGAAACGCCGCAAGAGATCTACGCCGATCGCGGGGCCAGCCGCCGTGCCGAATCCGATCGCTGGGCGGCCCTCGATGCCCGGCTTCAGAAGGTGCGGCTCGCAGTCTTCGCTGTGGGAATAGCGATGCTATTCGCCGTGTTCGGCGCGGATGCCCTCGCCTTCCGCTGGCTCGCCCTGCCCAGCGTCTTCTTCATTGCCCTGCTCTTCTGGCACGACCGGGTGCTGCGATCTCTGGCCCAGGCGGAGCGCGCGACGGCCTTCTACGAGCGCGGAATCGCTCGGCTCGAGCATCGCTTTGCCGGCACCGGAACGAGTGGCTCGGAGCATGAGCCGGCCGAGCACGCCTACGCGCGGGATCTCGACCTGTTCGGCGAGGGATCGGTCTTCGAACGCATGTGCCTGGCGCGTACCCGCGGCGGCGAAGAGATGCTGGCAAGTTGGCTGCTCTCGCCGGCGAAGGTCGAAACGGTCGTTGCGCGCCAGGGTGCTGCGAGCGAGCTTCGCGATCTTCTGGATTTGCGCGAGGATCTTTGCCTCGTGGGCGACGACGTGCGCTCGGGGCTTCACCCGGAAACCTTGCGCCGCTGGGGCGAGGCGCCGCCGGTCGGCTTTCATACCGCTCATCGCGTCGTCGCCGTGACGATGGCCGTCATCACACTCACAGTCCTGGGTGCCTGGCTCCTGGGCTCCCTGGGGCCCGCTGGACCTGCGTCCTTCGCCTTCGTGGGTGCTGCGCAGCTCGCGTTTGCGTGGCGTATTCGAAGCCGCGTCCAGGCCACGGTGAAGGCCGTCGATGGCCCGACGCGGGATCTCGACCTGCTCGCTCGCCTGCTCGAGCGCTTCGAGCGAGAGCCCGCCAGCTCGCCGCATCTGATGCGTCTGCGCCGGACGATCGAAACCGAGGGGCTCCCCCCATCTGCCCAGATCGCTCGGCTGCACCGCTCCGTCGAGCTGCTCGATGCAAGGCGCAACATGTTCTTCGCACCCCTGGGTGGGCTGATGCTCTGGACCAGCCAGCTCGCATTGCAGATCGAAAGCTGGCGGCTCGCCTGCGGGCCCAGCCTCGGCGATTGGATCGATGCGATCTCCGAGCTCGAAGCATTGGTTTCCATCGCCAGCACCGCCTACGAAAACCCGAGCCATACGTTTCCATCGTTCACCGAGAACTCGCCCTGTTTCCAGGCCAGCGAGCTCGGCCACCCGCTGATCCCGACAGACGTTTGCGTCACGAACGATCTCCAGCTCGACGGCGAACGGCAGGTCTTGATCGTCTCCGGCTCCAACATGTCGGGCAAGAGCACCCTGCTTCGCAGCGTCGGAGTCGCCGCGGTCCTCGCCCAGGCCGGAGCTCCCGTCTGCGCTCGGGCCCTGAAGCTTTCGCCCCTGGCCATCGGCGCTTCATTGCACGTAATCGATTCCCTGCAAGAAGGAACTTCCCACTTCTATGCCGAGATCAAACGCGTGCGCCTGGTCGTCGAGCTCTGCGAAGGCGAGCTTCCCCTGCTCTTCCTGCTCGATGAGATCTTTCACGGAACCAATTCCCACGATCGGGGCATCGGCGCCGAAGCCATCGTCAAAGCCCTGATCGAGCGGAACGCGATCGGCCTCGTGACGACCCACGATCTCGCTCTGACCCGCGTCGCAGAAGCCCAGGGGCCAAAGGCGGCCAACGTCCACTTCGAAGACCAGCTCGAAGACGGCCAGATCGCCTTCGACTACCGCATGCGAGAAGGCGTGGTCACGAAGAGCAACGCCATCGCGTTGATGCGCAGCGTGGGGCTACCGGTCTAGGCGGGCCAGCAGCTTGTCCCAGATTCCGTCGAAGCTGCCGTTGGAAAGCGTGACGACGACATCGCCGGGAACGAGCTCACCCGCCAGGTGCTCGACGATGGCATCCACATCCTCGCACGCCAGTGCTGAGACCCCCCGAGCAAGAAGATCGTCGGCCAGACGCTCCGCAGAGAGACGTTCCTTCACGTCGCCGGTAGCACTGTAGATCGGGGCATCGTCGACCTTGGCGACCACCACATGGCCAGCCCCGGCAAAAGCCCGTGCATACTCATCCTGGAAGAGTGCGCGGCGGCTGGTGTTCGAGCGTGGTTCAAAGACCGCCACGATGCGGCGGCCGGCATAACGAGCAGCAAGCGCCTCGACCGTCGCCCGCACGGCGGTCGGATGGTGGGCAAAATCGTCAATCACGAGGACGCCCCCGGCCTCACCGCGAATTTCCTGGCGACGCTTCACGCCGCGGTAGCGTTCGAGAACACCGGCTGCTTCCACCAGCGACGCACCCGTGGCTTCTACCGCCAGCAGCCCGGCCAGGGCGTTTGCCACGTTATGACCGCCGACCAACCCCAGCCGAGGGCGCGCGATGATGTCCCCGCCGCGGCGCGCATCCCTGAGATCGAACAAACAGCCCTGCTCATCCGTCTCCAGGTTCAGGGCGACGAGATCGGCGACGGAGCCATCGCCCTCCTCCACGCCATAGCGAACCACCGGACACGGAGCGTCGGTCAAGACCTCGTCGATCGTCTTCGCTTCGCCCGCAGCGATGATCGTTCCGTCTGCGGGCATGCGCGAAACGAGAATGCGGAACTGCTCCTGGATGTGCGCCAGATCGCGATAGATATCCGCGTGGTCGAACTCGATCGAAGTGATGATCAGCGTTTTCGGATGGTAGTGGAGGAACTTCGGAGTCTTGTCGAAGAAGACCGTGTCGTATTCGTCTCCTTCGACCACGAAATCCGGCCCATCGCCCTCTCGAAAGCTGCCGTCGAAGTTGACCGTGATCCCCCCGACCAACATCGAGGGATCCCGGCCGAGTTCATGGAGCAGCGTCGCGATCAGGCTCGTCGTCGTCGTCTTGCCGTGGGTACCCGTCACCACGACCGAATGCCGCCCGCGAATCGCGTGCTCGTAGAGTGCGTCGGGAAACGAGAGCACCGGCAGGCCATCATCCATCGCCGCCCGTGCTTCCACGTTGTCCGGGCGCACGGCGTTCCCGATCACCACGAGATCGGGCCGTCGCCCTCGCACATGGTCGGCGGAAAAGCCGATCTGCACGGGGATGCCCCAGCCTTCGAGCGCCGTGCTCATGGGCGGATAGACGCCCTCGTCGGAGCCTGTCACCTCCCAGCCCCGGCCCTTCAAGAGGCCGGCCAGGGAACCCATGCCGGTGCCGGCAATCGCAACGAAATGCACGTACAAGAGAGAGCGCTCCCGTAGCTAGGCGGAGAAAGCTTCTCGGATGAGGTCGTGGATCTCGGCGCGCAAGGTGAACCGGCTCTTCTTCGCAACGAGGTGGATCCGGTTGGTCAGCATGACCACCACGCAATCCGCTTCGAGATCGATCCAGAGGGAGGTGCCAGTGAAGCCGAGGTGCCCGATCGAATTCCGCGAGAAGTGGCTTCCCGTCGACGACGCGCCCTCGCTCGGTGTATCCCAGCCGAGCGCCCAATCCGAGTTCTCGGGGAGGTTCTGCCGGGTTGCGAACTCCTCGAGCGTCTCGCGGGACAAAGCGTCGCTGCGGCCATGCCATACATCGAGAAGGGTCTGACCGAAGCGCAGAACATCGTCGGCGGGAGCAAAGAGTCCAGCATGCCCGGCCACGCCGCCCATGACCGATGCGTTCGGATCGTGCACCTCGCCCCACAGAATGCGGCCACGCCATGGGCAGTTCTCGGTGGCGGCGAAGCCACGGCGCAGCGCATCAGGCGCTTCTGCCTCGGCCAGAGGCGCGAACCCGGTTTTCGTCATGCCAAAGGGGCGGAACACGCGCTCCTCACAGACTTCCTCGAGAGGCTTGCCCACGACGGCCTCGATCAACGCACCGAGCACGATCATGTCGAGATCTCCGTAGACCGCTGCGGTTCCGGGCTCGTGTACGAGGGCGGAACGGCAGATGCTCTCGATCACCCATCTCTTCGCCTCGGGTGTGCCGATGAGCTGGTCGCCCTTCTTCCGCTCGCGCTCGAGCAATGCCTCGTGGAAGGCGCGCCACGGTTTGAGCCCAGACGAGTGGGTCAGCAAGTGACGGATCGTCACCTCCTCCTTGTCCCGCTCGCCGAAATGGGCGAGGTGCTTCGCGACGGGATCGTCGAGGGCGATGCTCCCCTCGCTCACGAGGCCCATCATCAGCGTCGTGGTCGCCATCACCTTGGTCAGCGACGCCAGGTCGAAGATCGTCTCCCTCGCCATCGGGATACGCTCGGGGCGTGCCACGGCCAGGCCGCGCACGGAGGCGTGCTCGAGCAGCTCTCCTTCCCGACGACTGCTCGCCAACACGACCGCACCGGGCATCACCGCGGTATCAATCGCCTTGTCCAGCGCCCGATCCACCTTGCCGAGCTTGCGCTGGATCACCGCGTGCTTCATCGCCTTCTCACCCCCTCTGAACTCCACTCTCGAGCAACATCAACGTCCCGCGCCGACCATCGAGCTCGGCGCGCACCCCCACAGGCCAGGTGAGGTTGGGGCTCTGGTGCCCGAATGGCAAGCCGAAGACGAGCGGCACACCGAGGGGCGCAAGCAGCTCCATCAGCACCTCCTCGGCCTCGGGCTGGGTGCGCTTCTTGTCGTCACAGCCGACCAGATGGCCGACGCCGATGCCCTGGACCCCGGCCAGCTTGCCAGCCGCCCCGAGCTGGGTCAGCAGCCGATCGAGGGCATAAGGCCGCTCGCCGATCTCTTCGATCAACAGGATGGCGCCGCGGGTATCGACCTCCCAGGGCGTGCCCAAGCTGGCCGCCAGGAGGGTGAGTGAGCCTCCCACCAGCCTTCCCTGGGCCACGCCGCGGCGTCGGCCCTGCCCGAGGAAGGGCGCCTGGGCCTCGCCGGCCAGCGCCGACACGAGGGAAGCCACTTCCTCCCGGGACGGGCCACGGCGTGCGTTGAACATCAGCCCATGGAAGCCACCGAGACCTGCCAGCTTCCTTTGCCAGAGCAGCAACGTCGTGACGTCGCTGAAGCCGATCAACGGCTTTCCTGCCTCACGAACCCGCGCGGCATCGAGGCCTCCGACCATGCGCTGGCAGCCGTAACCACCGCGTACACACAGGATGGCATCGACCCGCGGATCGTCGACGAGGCCCATCAGTTCCTTGGCCCGGGCTGCATCGGTGCCCGCGAGATAGCCACGAGCGAGAGTGGGATCCCGCCTGCTGCGGATGCGGAAGCCTGCTTCCCGGAGTGCGGCCGTTCCGGCGGCGAGCGCCCCGGCATCGGCGGGAAACGCCGGGGCCGCGATACCGATCGTATCTCCAGGAACCACGGCGCGAGGCTTTCGGAAACGCGGCACGCGTGGCACTCCCATCGGGGAAGTCTAGAGGAAGGGCCCGCACGCGGCAGCGAAACGTTCCGCGAACGCCCGAGAAATCCTACCTGTGGATCTGGCGCCATGTGAGGTTCAGGCGCCCTCCCACCCGGGTCGGCCTCTTGCCTCCGCGCCGGGGCAGCTGATGTTTCCAGTTCGCGTTGGTCGGGTGCCGCAGGGTCAGCAGGCTTCCAGACGCGAGGGGAAGCGTGATCGTCTCGAAATCGCGGGCGGCCTCACCTCGTCTGCGGAACTGGAAATCACGACAGGCGCCGAGGGAGAGTGAGAGGATTCGCGGCGCTTCGCCGAGATCGCGCTCGTCATCGGAATGCCAGCCCATGCAATCACCGCCATCCCGATAATGATTCACCAGGACGTAGTTGCTCTCGAACCCGATGCGTTCGCGAAGGAGCGCACGTACCTCAGCGAGAGTTGGCGACCATGGCCGCGCCGCAACCTCACCCCCCGAGAACGCGTAGGCGGTGCCGGGATCTCCGTAGCCTGCCTGCCGGCGCGGGATCGCCACCATCCGCCCGGTGAAGGGCTGCCGCATCCGCGAATCCTCTTCCGAGTCGAACTCGAGCTCCTCCAATAGATGCAGCATCAGGGCTTCCGCGAACCCGGCCTCGAGGAAGGCCGCGTCGTACTCGACGCAGGCACCGTTGGCGTTCAGGTATTCGAGCGCCTCGTTCGGACTACGCGAAGCACCGGCTGCCATGAACCGGGGTCAGCTTCCAGCGGCGTGTCGCCCTGCCCGCCGCCCGAAGAAGGTCGATTCGCCGATGCAGGTTCCGCTGGAATAGCCGAGGCCATCCTGCGCAATATTCGACGCGCAGCCACCCGCGGCGTACAGCCCGGGGATCGCGGAACCATCTTCCCGAACCACCTGGGCGTTGATCGTCACGCGCAGCCCACCGAGGGGGAAGCCCACGTAGTTGGCCTTGCCTACGGTCATTTCGAGTGCCGCGAACGGCGCCTTGACGAGCGGCTTCAGCCACTTCGCCGCCTTGTGGCAGGTCGGATCCTCGCCCTTCTCCGCGTTCTCGTTGTAGGCGGCGATGGTGGCCTGCAATGCACCATCGGGCATCCCGAGATCCTTCTCCATGCTGGCCACGTCATCCCACGCATCGACCAGCTCCTGCCAACCGAAGAGCGGGCGCGCAAAGAAGGAATCGTCGGCAATCAGGTAGGCGACACCATCCGGTTGCTCGAGGCAAAGGATGCTCGTCTTCGAGTGATAGGAATCTTCGTTGATGAAGCGTTCGCCGTTCTTGTTCACGAGGATTCCGTAGATCAGCTGCTCCGGGGGATAGAACGGCGAAGTCACCAGGTTGCCGTCCATATGGTCGAGCACGCCGCCGGCGGCTTCGCCCAACTGGTGGCCCACACCATCATCGAAGGTGCCGCCCTGCTTCTCGATGCGATCATCCGAGAGGTTCTTGCAGTAGCGCTTCACCATCTCCGCATTCATTCCGAACTGGCCCGCGGCGAGGATCACGGCTTTGCGTGCCCGCACCGATCGATCGCCGTCGAAGCCACGGTAGGAGACCCCGACGATCCGCTGGCCATCCCGAAAGAGCGTCTTCACCGCTGCGTCGGTCGTGATGCGCGCGCCCAGCTTCTCGGCGCTCTCCACGAGCTTCTCGATCAACTTGGCACCGCCCGCCTCGCCTTCCATGGCCACCTTGTGGCCACGGGGTGCCGCCTTCGCCATCTCGGCGAAGGGCCAGGCCGCCTCGTTGCCCGATTCGATCAGGCACTCGTCGGTCATCTGCACGACGTTCTTCTCCCTGTGGATGCTGTCGTTGAACGGGACCCCGCGTTCCACCAACCAGTCGAAATGCGAAACGCTCTCTTCGCAGTACAGCCGGATCTTCGCCTCATCGGGCTCCGGCGTGACGGCCATCAGATAGGTGAACATGGCCTCCACCGAATCCTCGATGCCCACCGCCTTCTGGACGCGGGTACCGCCGCCCATGTAGAGGTGGCCCGCTGCCGAAGCGGTGAGCCCACCCCCGCCGCTGGCCCGTTCCAGCACGAGAACATCCGCGCCGGCTTCCCGGGCCTCGATGGCGGCGCAACTGCCTGCGGCACCGAGTCCGACGATCACGACATCGGCCTCCTCATCCCAGCTCTGATCGGGTCTGGCGTCGACGACACTGTACTCGCTGCTCACGGGGCTCCTCCTAGGGCGGACGCAGAAGGATAACGCGAACCACCCCACCACCCGCCACCCAACAGAAAACGCCCCCTGGCCAGAGGCCAGAGGCCAGGAGGCGTCGTGGCGGACGAGGGCTGCGGGCGGCTACTTGATGCCGAAGATCCCGCCGATCGCCTTGCCGACGTTCCCGACCTCCTTACCGACGGAGAGCAAGCCCGCATCGATGTGCGCGACAGCGGCCCGGGAATCCCGCAGGACGCGCAAGGCAGGATCTTCGAGGCCTTCCACCGCGCACCCGAAACCCGAAGCCAGGCCGAAGGTCTCGGCCTGGGGCTTGCCGTCGTCCAAGGCCTGGCAGGCCAGCTCGGCCACGAGATCGCGTTGCGTTCCAAACCCGGCAGAGGCTCGATCTTCAGGGTCATCGCGCAGCGGATCCAGCCTGCAGAGCTTCCCGCGCCGGCTACCACCCCGCTCGATGGTTTGCGAATCGCCGTACTGGATCTTCACGCCAACGACTGCAGCGCCCTCGAAGAACGACTCGAAGGCTGGGGCTGCGTCTCCTCCGAGCGTAGCGACGCGGACGTCTGGCTGATCGGTTGCGAAAAAGGCTCAGAGGGACTCCAACGCCTGCGTGAAGCCATTCTTCAACTTGCGGTTTGCGGTCGTCTCGTCCCGCAAGACCCTGCAGAGGAACCTGCCAGCACCCTGATCGAATGCATGGCGAAGGAGAAGGAACTGCTGGTAGAGAAAAAACAGATCAGAAATCCGAAACCTTTGCCGCCTATCAAAGAAGAGGAAATCGCATCGCATGTCCCTGAGAGCTGCCTGGTGCGGCGACTTGGAGAGGCGTCAATAGCCATCACGAAAGGCACAACACCGACTACATTAGGATTCGCGTATCAGTCATCAGGCGTCAACTTTGTCAAGGTGGAGAATATCGTGAATGGGCGTATCGACCGAGGCGGTCTCTCGGAGTTCATCGTTGAAGACGCCCATGAGGCCCTGGCGCGACCACAACTCCAGCTTGGGGATGTGCTGTTCTCCATTGCTGGGACGATCGGCAAGACTTGCATCGTGAGGGATGAGGACCTTCCCGCCAATACGAACCAAGCGTTGGCGATAGTCCGGGGGACAGCAATAGTGTTCGACTCCGAATATCTTCAGAATGTCTTGGACTCTGCTGTTGCGAAATGGATGCACGAGAAAGCTCGCGGTGGCGCGATGAAGAATGTTTCGCTGGGAGACCTGACCCATCTCCCGATTCCAATACCCCCCTGGCTGAACAACAGCGGATCGTCAAGAAGGTCGCCGAGCTGATGGCCCTCTGCGACGACCTCGAAGCCCGCCTCGAGGCAGCCAGAGGCACTCGCGCAGCCTTCGCGGCCTCGGCTGTCGGGGGCATCGCCTTTTCTATCCCGTCCGCACCGTCCTAGGCTTCGAATCGCGCATGACGAACTGGCTTTGAAGCCAGTTGCGTCGGACCTATGGCAGCTTCGCGTGACTTTCTTCGAGAATCCGGCGAAAGGCCTTGACAGGATTTCTCAGCGGCTTTTCGGCGGGTCGCAATCGTCCGAACTTTTCACCCGCTCGCGTGCCAGACGCGCTTCTCCGTGCGCTCTTAGTCGGTCGCGATAGAGAGAAAGACTCGACCTGCGATCGGCGCTCCTGGCGCAACCTCAAAAGCTGTTTTCGGTCATGTTATGCTTGGGCTTCATCCCACGTTGGTCCCGTGAGGTGATCGCATGAAGGGTTCGCTCGAAGATCTCGGTAACTCGGAGTTGCTGGCGGCGACGCATGCATTGGTTCGGCGCGGCTGCGCGGTCGAGGCCGACCTCTTGCGTCACATGGGCGAGGTTGACGCGCGTCGCCTCTACCTGGAAGAAGCCTGCTCATCCATGTTTGTCTACTGCGTGCGTGTGCTGCACTTTTCGGAGGCGGCGGCGTACAAACGGATTCGAGCCGCCCGGGCGAGTCGGAAATCTCCCGAGCTGCTGGCGGCACTGCGTAGCGGAGAGCTGCATGTGACGGCCTTGAGTCTTCTGGCGGCCCAGATCACTGATGAGAACTGCGGTGAGTTGATTCGAGCCGCGCGGCACAAGACAGCGGAAGAGATCAAGCGGCTGTTGGCCGATCGTCAGCCGAAGCCGGATCTGGCCGATTGTGTGCGTCGGGTTCCTGCGCCCGCGCCGGGCGGGAACACGGCGGCAGCTGGACTCTCGGTGCGCGCAGACATGCCGGTTCCGGGGGTGAACGGGACGGTCACGACGGGCCTAGGCCCGGCTCGGGCTTCGAATCAGACTGGGCAGGCGCCTGGTCGTGGGTTGCCTCAGCCAGTAGCGCCCGCCACGACCGCTCCGCTGGGTGGCGAGCGCTACCGCGTGAGCTTCACCGCCAGTGGAGAGTTGCACGGACAGCTGCAAGAACTCCGTGCGCTGATGCGCCACCAGATCCCGGATGGTGACCTCGCCTGCATCCTGGGACGGGCAGTTGCACTGCTGCTCGCCCAGGTCCGCGAAACAAAGTTCGCGGCGGTATCGAGTCCAAGGCCCGCCTCTCGTGCCGACAGCCCGAGAAAGGAAATGCCGTCCCGGAAGATTCCGGCCGCGATCCGTCGGGGGGTTGCGCAACGCGACGGCGGGAGTTGTAGCTATATCTCACCGCGCGGCCGGCGGTGCGGGGCACAGGAGTTCCTGGAGTTTCATCACGTCGAGCCCTGGGCCCGAACTCCAGTGCACTCGGTCGACGGCATCGCCCTGCGCTGCCGCGCACACAACCAGTACGCCGCTCGCCTGGACTTCGGAGAGGAGCATATGGAGCGCTTCCTGAAGCAGCCGAAATCTCGGCTGGCTGAACCACGAACGCTCACCCAGGGTGTCAGGGTTGCAGACGCGTCCGCTACAGATCGTCCAGATATTTCTTCCGCTTCTCGTCGTATTCCTCTGCGGTAATGGCCCCGCTGTCTCGCAGTTGCTTGAGTTGGAGCAAGTTCTGAGCTGCGGAAGAACTACTCGACTCCATCATCTGTGCCGGATCGCTATCACCGATTTCGCGGAGTTCGTAGCCGCGCCTTCGCATGCACTTGCTCGCCCAGTCAAACGGCCACAACCAGAACGTATTGACTTTGCAGCCATGCAGATGTGCTTCCATCACGCTTGGTGAACGCGTTTCGTGCACCCAGACCCTGCCCCGTGGAGGCGTCGCGCATCCTCCGAGAAGAAAGAGCAGACCCAACCAGGCAGAGACATTGATGAAGGCAGGCGGGAGTCGGGTGATCGGCATTGTTCCGGCTCCCAAGAGGTGCGGGGTTAGGGTACACACGGGCCTTCAACTTCGCAGGACGGGAGAGGACGCGAGTTGAATTGAGCTTGCTACATCCGCATCGGTGTTGAGTTGGCCAGACGAGGCAGCCTTGCCGTGCAGATATCTATTCGAATGGCGCGGCAGAGCGGGGCTGCGCACGTGAAT
>JAFDCZ010000361.1 GCA_019312665.1 Deltaproteobacteria bacterium
GAACTCCGGGTTCACGCGAGACATGAAGCGGTGGCCAATGCGCTCGAAGCCGCCCGCGTTCGGCATCGCAGACAGCATCACAGCGCCCGACTTCACCGCCGGGGTCTTCCGCGCGGATCGCACGAACGCCTCGGCCTCCCACGGAGCCAAGCAGTTCACGCCGACCACGGATGCACCCGCCTCGACCGCCTCTGCGACATACTCGACCGGATCGATGTTCCAGATTCCGTCGTTTCCGTGCTGCCAGAGCGACATGTGCAGCACGATCGGCGGGCAGCCTTCGAAGCGGTTTGCGTAACGCACCACCGCACTCGCGCTCTCGAGAGACTCGAACGTTTCGAACAGCAATGCGTCGACGCCCGCTTCGATCAGGGCGCGCAATTGGGAGCCATAGATTGCCTCGACTGTCTCGTCGCCGAAGACAGGGCCGATCGAACCGAGAACGAACCGCTGCGGGGAATCGCCGGCCTCCGCCGTGGCGATCTGTTCGATCGACGCACGTGCCAACCGGACGGCGGCGCGGTTGATCTCATCCACCCTGTCGGCGATGCCGAGCCTTGCAAGCGAAGCCGCGTTTGCACCAAAGGTGTTGGTCTTGAGGGCGAACGCGCCAGCCTGCAGGTACAACCTGTGGACCTGCGACACGAGGTCCGCGTTCTCGATGTTCAGTGCCTCGTAGACGTGGTTGCGCTCTGACAGCCGCCCGGTCAACTCGAACAGCAGCGAGCCGGTCGCGCCATCGGCCAGCACGGCACCGCTGCGCAGCGCGGCCAGGAACGGGTTGTCTTGATGGGCTCTGGAGGCCCGAGGTTCGGCTGTCATGGGGTCGTGAGTCTAGCGGTGACAATAACTCCGCGGGGGACGGACGTAGCAACAACCGGCCGCGTCTGATCTCCCCTGGACACCCAAAGCGCTATCGGGCTACTGCGGCACGCTCGGCGCACGATCAACTCGCGTCCACCATGGCGAGCGCTTGGTCGAGGCTTTGCTGGGCGGCTCGAAGATCTGGGTCCAGACTGACGGCGCGCCGGAAATGAATGAGGGCCCCGCGCAGGTCTCCGCTTGCCGCCGTGACCCGACCGAGGTTCAAGTGTGCCAGGGCGAAGTCGGGTTGGGCGGCGATGGCCGCCGCGTAGGCGCGGCGGGCCGCTGCACGATTGCCTTCTGAAAAGAACGCGTTGCCCAGGTTGTAGTGTGCTTCGGCAATGTCTGGGTCCTGCGCAATCGCACGAATCAGCATCTCGATCGCTTCCCGCTGATGGCCAGCTTCGAGGAGCACGCTACCGAGGTTGCTGAGTGATTGGGCGGGACGCGCTGAATCCGCCACTGCGGCGCGATAGTGCGCAATCGCCCCCTCGTGATCACCCAGGGAACGCAAGATCCCCGCCATACCTGTGTGCGCGGTCGAAGCCCTGGGGTTGATGGTGAGTGCTGCTTCGTAGGCTTTCAGCGCCCCATCCGTGTCACGCTCTGCACGCCGAGCGTCACCGAGTGCGAGCCACATGGTGGCGTTGCGCGGGTTGGCGGCGAGGGCGCCTTCGATGAGGGTCTGGGAGTCGCGCCAAGTGGGGAGGTGTAGATGGCTGGCGACCGCAAGCGCTATGAGGCTGGCGCAAGCAAGCACGGCCGGAGTGCGCTGTAACAGCCCGGGCCGCTCTGGAAGATGCGCCCAGATCCGCTCGGCCGCCCACACGATGGCGACGAAGAACCCGATCGAAGGGATATAGGTGTAGCGGTCCGCCATGCCCTGGTTGCCCACCTGAATCAAGCCGATCACCGGAACCAAAGTGCCCAGGAACCAGAGCCAGCCCACGCGTATCGCGGGTGGGCAGATGCTGCGGAGGCACAGCCATGTGGCGGTCGCCAACGCGATCCCTTCCAAAGCCAGCCGTGCAAACCCGGGCGCAGAGCCACCCCACTGCGGCAGGTAGGGGTGGGGATAGTGAACGGCGAGCCCCGCTGGCCACAGCAGCGCGACGCAATAACCCGCATAGGCGTGCACGCTGGCGGCGACGCGTGAGAGCCAGTGAAGATCGCTCGCCCACTCCATCGTTCCAACACTGTTCTGGCGCAACAGGGTCACGACGCAAAGTGCGGCACTCATCCCGAACCACGGCAATTTTTCAAAGACGCGCTGGCGGAGATCTCGGGAAGACAGGCGTGCGAGCGGCCAGTGATCGAGCAGGAGAAAAACGCAGGGCAAGGTGACGAGCATCGACTTCGAAAGCAGAGCGGCGCCAAAGAGCAGCGTCACCGCGCAATACCGAAGGCCGCCGCCATGGCGGGCGTACCCCAGGTAGGCCAGGCTGGCGCCCAGGCCGAAGGCGGTGCTCAACACGTCTTTGCGCTCGGACACCCATGCCACCGACTCGATGTGA
>JAFDCZ010000206.1 GCA_019312665.1 Deltaproteobacteria bacterium
CCGTCGCTACTTGGAGGCCCATTGGCGAGGATTCCAACGGGGTGGCCGTGCCGAGTGGACGGTCGCTGCCGATGCGTTGGTCGTCGGGCGCAGTGGTGCCGTTGCGGGGCGGGGTCGCGGAATCGCTGGGCTTGGGAGCGGCCCGCTACCTCTGAATGATCGGGAGATTGCCGAAGTCGAGGTCGCCGGTGGCGGGCTCGGACCTGGCGGGGGCCAGAGGTGGAGCGCGGGCTGGCAGGCCGAGGCAGCCCAGGATGGCGCGGATCACTTCCTCCGACTCGATGGTGGCGATCAGGCGCATCCGCGATCCACACCGAGGGCAGGCGAAGGCATCGACCGCGAAGACCCGCCGCAGCAGCTCTCCCCATGAGAGCCTTCGTTGGCGGCAGGGAGCCGGAGAGGGCGACCCAGCCACGGGTGTCGGCGGGTCGATCTGCGTCGGGTCGTCTCGAAGGGTCGTCGGGCTGCCTTCGGCGCTGGGTGGCCGCTGGCTTTCGGGGGACACAATCCTTCCAACGCTCTCGTCGCGTGGATCGCCTTGCGGTCTGTGCGCATCGCGTATCGCTGGCGCACATCCCCCTTCCGGCTCGACTCTAGGAGCGCCAGATCGGTCCGCGACAGCTGGGCCTGGCCCGCCTGGGACGACGTGATCTCGCCAGCTTGCGCAGGGGGCGAGAATGCCGTGGTAACGGACGAGGTGGAAACGGGGAGGCGGAATGGAGAGCGCGAGCCGTTCGAGGAGAGCCGCTGGCTTGAGCACGATGTGTGTGGTGCCGTCTCGCCAGCGCCGCTTCAGGCGATAGCGGAGGCGGCCGTCGTCTTGCTTCGTGAGGCGCTCGGTGGCGAGGGGCGGCCGGGCGACGTATCGGCAGAGGCGCTCGAGACGCCGGCGGTCGCGGGCCGGGACGGCCACGGTGGCGTGGAGGCTGAAGCCGTCTTGGTTTGCACAGCTGGGCTCGGAACGCGCCCCGCTGGCGGCGCACTCTTCGGGCAGGGCCCGGTCGCCGAGACGAAGCAGGCGCTGGCCCGCATGCGGGCCGGTTGCGATGTGGCCCCGGAGTGAGGCTGCGGCCAGGCTCGCCAGCAACGGCTCGTCGCGGCCGAGCGGGTCGGACTCGTCTGGGTCTGCCTCGGCTCCGAGGCCTCGCGTCTCGAGGAGGCGCGCGACGCGACGGGCCGTGGCAGTAGCGACCTGGGCCACCTCTTCGGAGTCCGGGGGAGGGAGCGGGTGGAAGCGGGGCGGCCCGTTGCGCTGGATCTGGTAGACGCCATCGAGCGCCAGAGTGTGAAAGTGGGGGTGAAGGTTCGCAGCAGCGGATCCGAAACGCTGCACGAAGGTGACGGCCCCGCTCTGGCCGCTACGTACGCCCCACTTCTTGCGGGCACGACGGCGCAGTGATGCGAAGAGCGTCCGCAGGAAGAGGTTCAGGATCTCACCGGTGAGGCGTGCGTCGTAGGCCACGCGGTAGCGGAGCGGAAACGGGAGTGAGAGGACCCACTGGCGCACGGGGACGACGGGAAGAACCCGATCGACGAGGTGGGCTGCGGTGTCGGCCATGCGCCGCCCGGCGCAGGAGGGACAGAAGCGCCCCTTGCAGGAAAAAGGGACCAGGCGATCGTGGCCGCAGCCGTCGCAGTGCAGGCGAAGAAAGCCGTGGGCCAGCACGCCGCATCGGAGATACGCGCGGAACTCGCGCTCGATGAAGCGCGGCACCGGATGGCCACGCAGGTGAGCACGGGCCAGGAAGGTCTCGAGCTCTGCCTGGACGACCGCGTAGAGGACGCTCTCCTCGGGACGGTGCCTTTCGTAGCTCCTCGCCTCGGGACGGCCACACCGGGCGGAGCGGAGACGGGAACCGGGAGGTGCGAGAGAGCCCACACCGTGGGGCCGTTGCCAGCTTCGTACCGAGCGCGATCCGCTGTGAGCGCGCCCCCCGGAGCGAATCCGGTCAGGATCGAGGCCGCCCGTTCACGCTCCCGTCGCTGACAGAGGGTCACGGTTCGTGTAGCCATCGCCATGCTTCCCCCGGAAGCCCCAATGCCGTTCAGTTCGACCGATCCGCGCACCGGCTCATCGCGGATTCACCGTCACAAGAGCCCCTAGTCCCCTGTATCGGCCAATTCAGGTGGTCCTACCATCCTGCACTCCCCCGCGGGTTGACCAGCGACACGACGAATCCTGCTGTGGGGCGATCTCAGGATGGCACCACCGTCAAAATAGATCGATACATGGCACTAGGGCCGAGAGGCCTGCTTCGCCAGCGCGTCCTCTCGAAGACGAGCCAGAAACCAGCTTCGTCCACCCAGCCGAACGACCAGTCCAGACGGGCTGGCTTCGAGGGCGAGGCCGGGCTGTGTGATTCGCAGGGGACCGATCGCCATCGTTCCCTCGTGAAGCTCCAACAGAACGTCGGTGGTGCAGCCGCAGCAAGTGGCCCGCACCCGGCGTTCGCCAAGCCAGGCTCGGCCCGGTTGGTCGAGCCAGACCGCGAGATCCTGGCGCTGACCACAAGCAGGGCAGGGCAAGGGCCGCAGATCCGTGAGCGGGAGCTGGCTCCCCAAAGCCTGGTTCAGCCCCTCGGAGGTGTCGGATCGCCTGGCACCGGCACGATGCAGCTGATCTCGGGCACCGCTTCGCGCAGCGCCGGCTCCAAGGCATATCGCACGGTCGCACTCTGGGCCGGGCAGCTGGCGCAGGCGCCCTGAAGCTCCAGTTGGACGGTGCCATCGGCAGCCACGGCCAGGAGCTCCACATTGCCCCCGTCCCGCAGCAGGCCCGGGCGGATCCGATCGAGGGCCTGTTCGAGCTTGCGATGGACGTCGGCCGAGGTTCCGGTCATGCAGGGCGTATCGGCTGCAGGAGCCTCGGGCCTGAACCGGGGCTAAGGTCGGCCGGATGCAGGTCCAAGTGAAGCTCTTCGGGTCGATCCGCGAGGCCGCCGGGGAGGGCGAGCGGGTCATCGAGCTCTCTCCCGGGGCCACGGTCGCCGACCTGCGAGCGCTGCTCGCACAGGAGATCCCGGCCTTCGAGGAGATGGGAGAGCGTCTCCGGGTCTCGGTGAACATGGAATTCGTGAAGGGCACCCCGGCGCTGGCAGAGGGCGATGAGGTGGCCTTCCTGCCGCCGGTCGCCGGTGGGCAGGGGAGTTCGGCCGGCCGTTGCCGGCTCTCGGCTTCGCCCCTCGACGTTGGAGCCGTCGTCAAGCGCGTGGCCGGGCCAGATTGCGGAGGCATCGTCACGTTCGTCGGCACCGTGCGAAACGCCTCCCGAGGCAAGGACATCCGCCACCTCGAGTACGAGGCCTATCCCGAAATGGCGGAGCAGGAACTCGACCGGATTGCCGAGGAGGCGGGTGCGCGCTGGCCGGGCACACGGGTGGCCGTGGACCATCGCACCGGGCAGCTCGAGATCGGCGACATCGCGGTCGTCGTCGTCGCGGCCTCGCCCCATCGGGGCGAAGCCTTCGAGGCCTGCCGCTTCACGATCGACACACTCAAGGAACGGGTTCCGATCTGGAAGAAGGAGATCGCGACCGATGGCGCCTACTGGGTGGACGAGCACGCGTGAGCGACGAGCTCGAAAGCGTCCATCGCCACCATCGCACGGCGCCGGGGAATCTGGCGGTGGGCGTTCTCACCGTCAGCGATACCCGCACGCTGGAGGATGACACCGGGGGTGCGCTGGTCGCTCAGCTGCTGGAAGGCGCAGGCCATAGGGTGGTCGGCCGGAAGATCGTGAAGGACGAAGCGGAAGAGATCCGCGCTGCCGTGGAGGAGCTGCTGGCGTCCGCGGACATCCAGGCGGTGATCCTCACCGGTGGCACGGGGGTGGCGCCTCGTGATGTCACTCCGGAAGCGATCGCTCCGCTCCTCGATCGCGAGCTGCCAGGTTTCGGCGAGCTCTTCCGCATGCTCTCCTACGAGGAAATTGGTGCCGCGGCCCTGCTCTCGAGAGCGACCGCCGGGCTGAGCGGCGACTGCGTCGTCTTTGCTCTGCCAGGCTCCCGAGGCGCGATCCGAACCGCCCTCGAAAAGCTGATCCTGCCAGAGCTCGGCCACCTCGTCGGCGAGGGCCGCAAGCGCTAGAGCGCGGCTGCGACGCGACTCTAGAGCGCGGCTGCGACGCGACTGAACGCCTGGTGCAGGATCTCGCGGAGCTCTGCTTCGACGCCGACTTCTTCCATCGCGAGATCCATGCACTCGAGCCACGCCTCCCGCTCCGCGGGACCGATCGTGAAAGGTTCGTGGGCCGATCGCATGCACTTGCGATCCGTTCGTTCGAGGTAGAGGGGAGGCCCGCCGAGCCAACCGGACAGGAAGTCGAAGAGCAGTCCTCGCATCGGGGCCAGGTCCGGCGCGTGCATTGCGCGGATGCCCTCGGCCTCGGGGAGGCGATCCATGACTGCGTAGAAGTGATCCACCAGGAGACGCACGCCGTCCGCGCCACCGAGCTCCTGGTAGGGATCGAGTTCCGGCTCGGTCATGGGGCTAGGCCGTCTTGAGCGCTTGCCGCGGGCAGAGGCGCACCGCTTCGTTCACCGCATCCTCGAACTGCGACGGAATCTCTTCGAGCAGCAGGGTGAGGGTGTCGTCCTCCTCCACGCGGAAGACCTCCGGGGCTTGTTTCATGCAGATCGCGTTGGCTTCGCAGAGGTCGCGATCGACGAGAATCTTCATGCTGGGCTCCTTGTTGGGTGCGGCGCAGTGGGAAAGTCAGGCAGTGCGCGCGTTCGCAGCGGCCACCGCTGCGAGCTCTTCCGGTCGACATAGCAGGCGCTCCAGCGCTTCGGCGATGGAGTCCGCCAGCTCAGTGGCCGTTGCATCCGGCTTGCGCTGCATGCGCGCTGCCAACTGGACCTGCATCAGGCCGAAGACACTCGTCGCCATCAGCTCCGGGTCGTCTTCGAGAAAGAGGCCCTCGTCGATTCCGCGCTGCATGAGCGCGGTCCATTGGCGGATGCCGGCCTGAAAGGCGGGGCTGGCCTCGACGTCCCCCACGGCCCAGGAGC
The DNA here is from genome assembly GCA_019312665.1 of Deltaproteobacteria bacterium. Lineage (GTDB taxonomy): Bacteria > Myxococcota_A > UBA9160 > UBA9160 > UBA6930. The sequence continues at coordinate 5,010 of JAFDCZ010000206.1, forward strand.
GGCCCTCGCGTAGATCGACCCGAAAGTAGTCCTCGTGCTCCATCAAGAAGCCAACGAAGGCGTGAACGCCCAGGCGAAGGCTTTCGCGGGCGGGAAGCGGCTGCTTCAGGGCGGCCTCCACCCGAGCCAGGAACTGCGCGCCGCGAAATTCGTGCAGGGCCTCGAAGACTTCCTGCTTGCTGGGGAACGCGCCATACAGCGTGCCGAGGGAGATGCCGGCTTCGGCAGCGACCTCGGCCATTTTCGAGGCGTGGTAGCCGCCTCTGGCGAAGACTCGCTCAGCGGAAGTGAGTACGAGCTCCCGGTACATCCGTTCGCGGGCCTCGATGGCTCGAGATCGTCGACGGCTCATGTTCGAACATTAGCTATTGAAATCGAAATATCAATTACTATTATCAGACTCCGAGTTCCGTCATACGATCAGGAGAATGCCATGACCTTGCAGTACGACCCCTTCGACGAGGCCATCCGCAATGATCCGCTGCCCGTCTACAAGCGCCTGCGCGACGAGGCCCCGGCGTACTACATGGAGAAGTACGACGCCTGGGCGCTCTCGCGCTTCCAGGACATCTGGGACGCCCTCTCGACTGACGCCTTCTCGGCGGCCCGGGGCACGACTCCCGCCCAGTTGCTGACGAAGGATCAGCCGGTCACACCGATGCTCAACGTGATGGATCCGCCGAGCCACACCCAGCTGCGCTCGGTGATCCGTCGCTGCTTCTTGCCGAAGAACGTCCGGGCAGTGGAGCCCATCGCGCGCAAGCTCGTCGGCGAGCTGCTCGATGAGGCCGCGGGTCGGGACGAATTCGACGCCATCGGCGATTTCTCGGCTCGTCTCTCCGTGACCATCGCTTGCATCGCGATTGGCCTGCCGATCGAGGACGGTCCGATGCTCACGAAGCTGGTCCAGCGTTTCTTTCATCACGATCCCGGCGAGGAGGGAATGACCGAGGCGGGCATGGCGGCGCTCGGCGAACTCAGCGCCTACTGCGAGGACATGATCAAGGCGCGGCGCAAGCAGCCCTCGGCGGAACCGGCAGCGATCGATGCGCTGGCCAGCTTCGAGCTGGGCGGGAAGCTCTTCTCCGACGCGGACGCAGGCTCGCACGTTTCCATGCTCGTGATCGGCGGCTCCGAGACCTTCCCGAAAGTGTTCGCGAGCGGGCTGATGCGTCTGGCGGAGTACCCGGACCAGCGAGAGCAACTCGTTCAGGATCCGACCGGGATTCCGGACGCCTTCAACGAGATCCTTCGATATGACATGCCAACCCAGTTCCTGGGCCGCACGCTCACACGGGATATGGAGTTCCACGGAAAGACGTTGAAGAAGGACCAGGCGGTGATCTTCCTCTACGCCTCGGCCAACAAGGACGATCGTGAATTCGACGATCCGGATACCTTCGACATCCTGCGCCGCGCGCCCCGCTTCTTGAGCTTCAGTGCCGGCAACCACCAATGCCTGGGGACACACGTCGCCCGCATGGAAGGCAAGGTCTGCTTCGAGGCGTTCTTGTCCCGTTTCCCCGAGTACGAATTGGATCTCGATCGGGCCGTTCGGCTGAAGACGGAATTCGTCCAGGGATTCGCCTCCCTGCCGGTGCGCAATCTGCGGTAGCCTGCTTGCGCTGCGGGTTCCTCCTCATCCGTAGGAAGCGCCCGGCAAGAAAGGCAAGAACTTGATCTGGCTGATCCTCGGTGTCCTCCTGTTTGCAGGCGTCCACGCGATTCCGAGCCTCGCGGCCTCCGCACGCGCGAGCTTCATCGACCAGCGTGGGGAGGGGCCCTACAAAGGCCTGTTCTCCCTGGCATTGGTCATCGCGATCGGGCTGATGATCGTTGGTTGGCGAAGCAGCCTGCCGAGCGCCATCTACGCTCCGCCGGCCTGGGGCCGTTGGGCGGCCAACGGGCTGATGCTCGTGGGGCTCCTGCTCTTCATCGCATCCGGGGTGCCCACCAACGTGAAGCGTTTCCTTCGCCACCCGCAGCTCCTGGGCGTGGCCACCTGGGGCGTCGCGCATCTGTTCTCGAACGGCGACTCGCGCTCCCTGGTGTTGTTCGGGGGCCTCGGCTTGTGGGCGGTGCTCCAGATGGTGCTGATCAACCGCCGAGAGGGTGCCTGGGCGAAGCCCGAGCCGTTGCCTTTCAGCGCCGATCTGAAACCGCTAGGAGTCGGCGTGGTCGTGTTCTTCGTGGTTCAGTGGGCACATCCCTGGATCTCGGGTGTGTCCGCGCTGCCAGGTTGAGGCCCGGCCGAACAGAGCTTGCACGGCTGCGGAGGATGAAGCGATGACGGAGGGTTCACGGCGCAGCATCTGGGCATGGGGTCTCGAATCCGACGAGCCCAGCCAGGAGGAGCGAGTCGGCTTAGCTACGCCCGCCTCGCATCGAGCCCAGCGAGGCGTTGGCTCCGTTTTGCGCGGCGGACGCCTATGAACGTGCTTTCCATACCTACGGTGCCAGCTTCCCGGAACGTCTGCGCGCCTTCCGCGGGGAGTTTTCCCATCCGCCTGATTTCGTGGCGCATCCGCGCAGCGAAGACGAGCTCGAGCAGGTCATGGCGTTCTGTGCA
>JAFDCZ010000207.1 GCA_019312665.1 Deltaproteobacteria bacterium
CCACGGGCGTCCGGACGTGGTTGCATCGATCGACGAACTGGCGGGTGTCCACCCGATCGACCTCGTTTTCATCGCCACCAAGACCACGGCACTTCGGGATGTCTGCAGCTCCCTCCGGCCGCATCTGCGCGAGCTTCCATTCCTCGTCTCCTACCAGAACGGCATCGAACCGGGCCGCACGATCATCCAGATGCTGGGAACGGAGCTGTGATCGATCAGCCAGAAGCATCGAGCGGCCCCCTGCGCGTGCGCGTGGGTCTGCACGATGCGCCGCACTTCGTCGGGGGCGAGGGCGAGGCGCTCGCTTTCGCACGAGAGCTTGCTCCCGCGATCGCGCGGATGGGTCTTCCGATGGAGTTCGCAGAGGACATCGAGGCCCGGGCCTGGCGAAAGGGCATCGAGAACAGTGCCGGGAATCCCGCGGCGGCCCTCGTGCAGGCGCCGCTCGGAGAGTTGCTCGATTCCCCGGCGCGCGGTCTGGTCGAGCGGTTGCTCGACGAGGGGATCGCCGTGGCACGGGCGGCCAAGATCGAGATCGACTCCTCGTTTCGCGAGGCGGCACTCCAAGCCATGGCCGCAGGGCACGGCCATCTCCCGAGCATGGCCCAGGATGTGTTGGCAGGACGTCCCACCGAGATCACGCAGCTGAAGGAGCAGATCGCCCGCCGCGGCCGCGAGCTGGGGATTCCGACGCCCACCCATGATGCCGTGATCGATCTGGTCGGGGTATTCGATTGGCGGATCACGCGGAAGGGGCCGGGTGCCTGCTAGGCTTGCAGGCCCATCCAGGAGGTCAGTATGGGCCAGGCACATGTATCCAAGAAGATCCATCTGGACGCGCCGATCGATCTCGTGTTCGAGCGCATCACCGACCACGAGGCGATGAATGACTGGCCCGGCATCGGGGCTTGCCGGCTCGTGAAAGAAGGCACGCCGCGCAACGGGTTGGGAGCCGTTCGCGAGGTGAAGGCCCGCGGGCTCGGCCTGCTGGAAGAGGTCGTCCACTACGAGCCGCCGTTCAGGTACGACTACAAGATCACGAAGGGTCTACCCGTCGATCACCTCGGCAGCGTCCGACTCTCGCCTACGGAGGGCGGGGTCGAGCTTTCCTGGGAAGTGCAAATGACCAGCCGCTGGCCTTTCGTATGTGAGGTGGTGGGCAACCTGCTGGGCAAAGGGCTGGACGAGGCCTTGGCCTGGTTCAAGGCCGAGACGGAGAAGGTCGCCGCCGAGCGCTGACGAGAAGCGCTTCGAGGAGCAAGCCATGAGCGCACGCAGTCTGGGATTCGATGAGGGCCGCCTCGAGCAGTTGATCCGGACCATCGAGGCCGACGTCGGAAGAGAGCGCTACGACGGCGCGGTCGTGCTCGTGGCCCGACGCGGTGAGATCGCGCTTCATGAAGCGGTGGGATTCGCCGAGCGCGCAAGCGAGCGGAAGGCGCGCACGGATGATGTCTTCTGCCTCTTCTCGGTGACGAAGGCCTTCACCTCCGCTGCCGTGTTGGCGCGGGTCGACCGTGGCGAGATCCAGCTCACCACCCCGGTCGCCGACGTCCTGCCCGAGTTTGGCGTGAAGGGCAAGCAGCGCGTCAATGTCGGACACCTGCTGACGCAGCGAGGAGGGTTGTCCTCGGAGCTGCCGCCGATTCCTCCCGACAAGCTCGGCGATCTCGATACGGTGGCGGCTGCGGTTTGCAACCAGGCGCTGCTCTCCTCGCCAGGGAAGCTCGTCAGCTACAGCCCCATCGGCGCTCACGCAGTCCTCGCGCAGATGGTTCGCCGGCTGGATGGTGGCTCCCGCTCGTTCCGCGAGATCCTGGCCGACGAGATCTTCGGCCCGTTGGGCATGAAGGACACGGCGCTTGGCCTGCGCGCGGATCTGGTTGCGCGCCGCGTCCCCATCGTCGTGCGGGACCGCAGCCCCGGATTGTTCGTGCCTGAGATGCTCGAAGCGATCAACGTGCTCGTCACCGAGGAGAGCGAGATGCCCGGCGGCGGCGCCTTCGCGACGGCCCACGACGTCTTCCGCTTCGCGGAGGCGTTGCGTCGCGGTGGCGAGCTCGATGGCGCCCGCATCCTCTCACCGGCGCTGCTCGACCTGGCAACGCAGAACCACACCGGTACCGAACCCAACCACCTGTTCGATCACGTGCGCGAGATGCGCGGCTGGGACGAGTACCCGGCAGAGCTCGGCCTGGGCTTCTTCCTGCGCGGCAAGGGCATCTTCCCGATGCCCTTCGGCCTCACCGCTTCGCCTCGTACTTTCGGTGGTCTGGGTGCCGGCTCGACGATGTTCTGGGCGGATCCGCAGCGCGAACTCGTCTTCGTCTGCCTGACCTCGGGCCTGCTCGAGGAGTCGCGCAACATCGAGCGCCTCCAGCAGCTGTCGGATCTGGCGCTATCAGCATTGGTGGATTGAGCGAGCCGTCGGCCGTGGGGCCCGTTCCGCAGCTCGAGGAGCTCTTTCGCGCGTCGGCTGGCGTGCTCGGCACCGATCTGGACGGCTACCGGAACCACACCCAACGCGTCTTCCATTTCGCACAGGAGTTGGGCGCTGAGGGGCCGGAGGCCGAGCGCAAGCTCGCCATCGCCTGCTACTTCCACGATCTGGGCATCTGGACGGATCAGACCTTCGATTACCTCGAGCCCTCCGTGGTTCGCGCCACCGCCTACCTGGAAGAGCAGGGGCTCTCCGAGTGGGGCGAAGAGATCGCGTCGATGATCCGCGAGCACCACAAGATCACGCGCGCCGGCAGCGCGGATTCGCTCGTCGAGATCTTCAGACGCGCGGATTGGATCGATGTCTCACTCGGCATCCTCCGCTTTGGCATCCCGGGGCCATTTCTCCGAGAGGTGCAGCAGGCCTTCCCGGACTGCGGGTTCCATCGGCGCCTCGTCGTGCTCACGCTCGATCGGCTGCGCACGCACCCCTTCAGCCCGTTGCCGATGTTCCATTGGTAGCTTCGCGTGGGCGGGCCCCGGAGCTTGCCCCGCGCCGAGCCGAAGCTTTCGACCAGCGACTGGGTGTGGACGCTCTCTTCGTACGGGAGGATCCAGATCCCCGACCGGCTCAGCCGACGGCCCTATGCTCCGCGCCGATCAAGCAGACGACGATCACGCAGGGCACATCGCCCTTGTTGCGCCACGCATGGCGGGTGCCGTTTTGGACCACGGTATCGCCAGCTTTCAGATCGACCGATGAATCATCGAGTTCGAGTGTGATGCTGCCCGAGACGATGTACTCGTAGTCGATCGTCGCCGTCGTGTGCATGCCGGGGCTGTCCGGCTCCATATGCGCTGCGAGGCCCGGTAGCTTCTCCTCGAACTCGGCGGCCGCGGCCTCGAACTCCCCTTCCGGCAACCCAGCCACCTCGCCGGGCGGGACCGTGAAGAGGCCGAAACGAAAGCCGCCGAGCGGGGGGAAGTAGCTCGGCGCTACGGGCTGTGAGCCGTCGTCCGGAAAGGACGCGGGCTGGTCGCCTCGCCAGATACTGTGGAACTCGAAGCCCGGCATCAGCCGGACCGTGGTGGCTTCGATCTTCTCATCACTGGCGATGATCGATTTTCCGTTGTCGTCGTGGCCGGTGGCCACTCTGCGGATGTGCATGGCTCTCCCCTGGGTGTTCTGGATCTGCTGGTCAGTTCCAGCCACGCTACGCGAGCCCTGATGCCCGGTCAATCGATGAGTCATCGCCAGGCGGGGTGGCGCGGACGAACTCCTCGCGGCGGCGCGGCAGCAACTCGAATCCGGTCAGGCCGCATTCGCTGCGGAGCTCGCGAGCCACGTCCTTCGGCTGCGCCCCGGTGACCGCGATGCCAGCGCACTCGAGGCCAGCGCGTTTCGAACGCTCGGCCGCGCGGAAATGAATCCGAACGGCCGCAATTTCTACCCGACCCAGGCCCTCGAACTCGAGGAACGCGTCGAGGCGCAGGTGGATGTCGAGGTCTCGGACTCCGCTGCCCAGGTTCTCGAGGCCATCCCGATCGGCCACTTCATCGAATCGATGCCTGTGAACCTGGATCCGACTAAGGTGGGCGATGCGGAGCTGCGCGTTGAGCTGGCATTTTCGGACGAGGACGTGGCGTACGGCATCCACGTGCGCCGGAGCATCGCCGTGGTGCGCGACAGGCTACCCGCCGAGCCCGACCTCGTGGTACGCACCACCTCCCAGGTCTGGAAGGATCTCGTCACAGGCCGCCGCAACGCGGCCGTGGTCATGGCCACTGTTGACCTGGAGGGAAGCCGGATCCAGCTGGTCCGCTTCCTCTCCTGGTTTGCTCGCTAGTTCTCGGCTCCGGTAGGCGATCAGTCCACCGGGTCGAGCACGACGACCGGGATCGTACGTGCGCCAGCTCGTTCCTGGTATTCGTTGTAAGGCGGATAGATCTTCGCCATCTGCTTCCAGAGACGCTCGCGCTCTTCGCCCTCGGCCACGCGGGCCCGGGCGGAGACGGGCTTGGCGCCCACCATGAGTTCGCACTCGGGCTTGGCTTCGAGGTTCAGATACCAGAGGGGGTGTTTCGGCATGCCACCCTTGGAAGCGATGACGATGTAGCTATCTCCGGCCTCGCCGTAGATCAACGGCAGCGCACGCGGCTCGCCCGACTTCTTGCCCGTCGTGGTGAGCAGTAGCGTCGCCAGCATTCCGGAGCCGCCTGCCTCCGACGAATCCCACATATGCGCCTTCTCGGGATCCTTCCGGTAGAGCTCGATGTGCTTTGCGATCCAGGGAATCTCATTGAAGTTGACCATCGGGGGGTTCCTTTCGAGGGTTCGATTCAGACCATAGGCGATTCTCGAGCTTGGCGGCCGCGCGAAACCCGTCGCTTTGATGCCGTCTTCGCCGATTCGGACCACGCAGCGGTTCACGCCCTCGGGAAGTACCCCTGTGTCCGGTTGGCCAGCGCCACAAGGGAGAGCATGACTGGAACCTCGACGAGCACGCCCACCACTGTCGTGAGTGCGGCTCCGCTCTCCAACCCGAACAGGCTGATGGCCACGGCCACGGCCAGCTCGAAGAAGTTCGACGTGCCGATCAACGCGGCCGGGGCGGCGATCGAGAAAGGCAGCCCCCATGCCCAGGCCCATCCGTAGCCGAGCAGGAAGATTCCGTAGCTCTGGACGATCAGGGGAACGGCAATCAGCCCGATCAGCAGGGGCTGTTCGAGAATGCGAGGCCCTTGGAATGCGAACAGCAGCACGACGGTCGCGAGCAGACCCACGATGGTATAGGGCTTGAGCTTCGCACTGAAGGCGGCGACGCGTTCCTCGTCTCCGCCCGGGCCGATCAGCGCGCGTCGCGTGAAGTAGCCCGCGACCAGCGGGACGACCACGTAGAGCACCACCGAGAGGAGCAGCGTCGACCATGGGACGATCACATCTGCAACTCCGAGCAGCAGCGCGACCAGCGGGGCGAAGGCGAAGACCATGATCAGATCGTTCACCGAGACCTGCACGAGGGTGTAGACCGCGTCTCCCCGGGTGAGATGGCTCCAGACGAAGACCATCGCGGTACACGGTGCCGCGCCCAACAGGATCATCCCCGCGATGTATTCCCGCGCATCTGCCGGGCTCACCCAGGCTTCGAAGAAGACCTCGAAGAAAAGCAGGCCCAGGCCCGCCATCGTGAAGGGCTTGATCAGCCAGTTCACGACGATCGTGATGGTCAGGCCCTTCGGGCGATCGCCAATATGGCGAAGCGACGCCAGATCGACGTTCACCATCATCGGGTAGATCATCACCCAGATGAGAACGGCGACGACCAGGTTGACCTGGGCGATCTCGAGATCGGCCAGGACGGCAAAGGCGCCTGGGATCAGCGTGCCGAGGGCGATTCCAGCAGCAATCGCGGCGGTTACCCACAGCGTCAGGTAGCGCTCGAAAATGCCCATCAGCTGTCGGAGACCGTCTGACGCGGCGGTGTGGTGGCAAGCTCACTGCTCGGGTCGCTCGCCTTCACGAAGGGCCGGTAGAGCTGGACGTACCACGGGTCCTTCGGATCGTTCTCGATGCCGATGGATGCGGGAGGGTGATGGGGCAGGGCGGCCGTTCCGAAGATCACGTCGTAGAAGAATACGAGGGTAGAGTAGTTGCCCTGCTCGTGGCTCCACTCGCCGAAGCCGTGGTGGGCGCGGTGGGTATCGGGGAACACGATGATGCACTCGAGAACGCTGATCAGGGGGCGGAGCAGGCGGCCGCTACGTCCCTGGTAGAGCACACGATCGTAGTCGATTCCGGCGTGGGTGATGATCAGGACGGTACCGATGATCATCGTCGAAATCACCAGCGCCTGACCGAGCCCGAGGAAGATGGCAAGGGCGCCATACCAGAGGTTGGGCATCAGTACGAACCAGAGGATGTTCTCCCGGTAGGAGACGCCGACGTTCAAGCTAGGCGTCGTGTGGTGGGTGCGGTGGATCTTCCGGAGCCACCCCCACTCATGGCCTCTGCGGTGGTACCAGTAGTGCAGGAACTCGTCGGACAGCAGTACGGCGAGCACGGCGATCCACAAAGGCGTCGAAGCCAGCGATCCTTCGAACTCGGGTGCGAGCCCTCCGAGCACGAAGGCCACGATGCCGAGCATGGCCGGCCGCACGATGATCGACAGGTGGCCGAGGCTCACCAGGTTGATGATCCAATCGTCACTGCGGAGTTTTGCGTGCGAGTAGACGCCGGCCAGGGTTTCGAGGACGCCAAACAGGGCCAGCAGGCCCACGACGAGGACGGTCTCCATGTTGATCTCTCCTTTTCTTCATTCTCAGGTTGTGAAAAAGCCTGCAAAACCCACCAGTTGAGAGATTTTCCGGCCTCAGCGAGGGACGCTGCTTGACATTGTTCGATATCTTTATAATATTGGAAATATGGAAAAGCAAACCGTCCTCAGCGCATTGGCAGCTCTGGCACAGGAGACGCGCCTCGACGTGTTCCGAGTGCTCGTCCAAGCAGGTCCGCAAGGTCTGGCGGCCGGGGCCATCGGCGCCGCTCTCGACATCCCGTCCGCGACGCTCTCGTTCCACCTGAAGGAGCTGAAGAGTTCGGGCCTGGTTCGATGTGAGCGCCGGGGGAGGTGGCGGATCTACAGCCCTGATTTCTCTGCGGTGGGCCAGCTTATGGACTTCCTCACCGCCAACTGCTGCCAAGGCGTCGATTCCTGCGATCTCGGCAGCAAGGGAGATTGCTAGGTGACGTGCGTTGACTCTCGAATAGGGAGTCCCCGATGACATCGATTGCCAACGAGCCCCTGGCGACCCCCTCCACCTGGTTCGGCCCGGACATCGTCAAGAGTGACGACTGGGTGCGGCGTCTGACGCCGGGGCAGATCACCGAGTTGGAGAATGCGCTGGGCGTTGCGA
>JAFDCZ010000208.1 GCA_019312665.1 Deltaproteobacteria bacterium
CGAAGCTTGTCGAGGCTGCTCTCGATGAACGATTGGCCGCCGAAGCCCGGATTGACGCTCATCACCAGGACCTGCTCCACGTCCGCAATCACCGGCTCGATGGCCGCAGCGGGTGTGCCCGGGTTGAGCACCACGCAGGCCTTGGCTCCCAGGCCTTGGATCATCCCGATCGTTCCGTGCAGGTGCGGGCAGGTCTCGACGTGGACGCCGACCCGGTCGGCGCCGGCCTTGATGTAGTCCGCGATCGAGCGTTCCGGTGCCTCGATCATCAGGTGTACGTCCAGCGGCTTCTCGGTTGCGGCACGTACGGCCGCAACGACCGGCGGGCCGATCGTCAGGTTCGGCACGAAGTGGCCGTCCATCACGTCGACGTGGATCCAATCCGCGCCCGCCGCGGAGATGTCCGCGATCTCCCGGGCCAGGGCTCCGAAGTCGCAGGCCAGGATCGAGGGCGCGATACGAATGGGCATGTCGTTCAAGCTTTTCGCTCCAGGCGGGCGGCGAAGAAGCCGTCCGTATCGTGGCGATGGGGCCAGGTGGAAAGCCAGCCCGCATCGCTGATCAGCGGTCGCACCACCTCGGGCAATGCTTCCGGTTTGCAGGGGATGAAATCCTTGGCCTCTGCGAGGAAACCCTCCACGACGGCCTCGTTCTCCTCCGCAAGCAGGGTACACGTGCTGTAGACGAGCGTCCCGCCGGGTCGAAGCGCGGCGGCGGACCTGCTCAGGATCTGCTTCTGGAGCTCCACCAACCGCCCGACGTTGGCCTCATCGAAGCGCCAACGGGCATCCGGGTTGCGGCGCAGCGTGCCGAGGCCGGAGCAAGGCGCATCGACCAGCACACGATCGAAGAGCGCGCCTTCGTCCGGAAGGGGCTGCGTCGCATCGACCTCGCGGGTCTGCAGGTTCGCCAGGCCCAATCGGCGGGCGCTGCGGGCGACGAGGCCGAGCCGCCGAGGGTTCCGGTCGTAGGCATCGACCCGGCCCGACTCGCCGACCCGCTCGGCGATGGCGCCGGCCTTGCCTCCCGGTGCGGCGCACACGTCGAGCACGCGTTCGCCGGGCCGCGGATCGAGAAGCTCCACCACGAGCTGGGATCCCTCGTCCTGGATCGTGAAGCGCCCTTCGAGGAAGGCCGGGTCGTGGCCCGGGTAACCGTGGTGGCCAAGGTTCACGCCGAGCGGTGCGTAACGGCAGGCCTTCACATCCGGCAGGCGGGTGCGCAGCTCTTCGAGCAACGTTTCGCGATCCGTCCGCAGGGGATTCAGTCGGGCGACGAGGGGCGGCACCTTGTTCGAGGCTTCGGCCAGGAGCGCGGCCTCTTCCGGCCCCAAACGCGCGAGCCAACGCTCCGCAATCGGCGCCGGGAGGGAGAGCGCATCGACCAGATGCCCACAGGCATCGTCTTCGAGGCTGGGCATCGGAATCGTCTCATGCCCCCGGGCCAACCGACGCAACACCGCATTCACCAGCCCGGCGGCTCGCGAGACTCCGAGCGCCCGCGCACAGCGGACGGTCTGGTCGACGGCGGCCGACGACGGGACCGAGTGCTCGAAGACGATTTGATAGGCGCCGACGCGCAACAGTGTCGTGACCAGGGCTTCGAGCCGCTCGTTGGGCCGGTCGAGAACCGCGCGCAGCAGGGCATCCAGGTGGCCGCGCCAACGCAGGGTGCCGTAGACGAGCTCGGTGACGAAGGCGCGATCGCGGGGCGAGAGGCCGCTGCGTCGCAGGGCTCCCGAAAGAGCGAGATCGGCGTAAGCGCCCGCGCGTTCGACGCGTTCGAGCACACGCACTGCGACAATGCGCGCTTGGGTCGGGGTCGCCCCGCGGCGCGGGCCCGCACTGGGCTGGGCGCCGCCGCGCCGCCGACGTGAGAGTTCGCGACTCATCCGCTCGCCTCCTCGCCGAGGCGGGTCGTGAGAGTTCGCGACTCATCCGCTCGCCTCCTCGCCGAGGCGGGTACTGCTTTCCAGGCCGCGTCCCCGTTGGAACTCGTTCACTGCCAGGACTTTTCCACCTGGCCGTTGCAAGAGAAGGGGGCAGAGCCAGCCTTTTCCTGTCGCGATGCGCGGCTCTTTTTCGACTATCACGACGGTACCGGGCGCTTCCGCTCCCGCGCCAGCCTCAACGCGAGCCGCCAGGATTCGCAACGGCTCGCCATTCCACTCGCTGAAGGCCCCAGGCCGCGGAGCCATCGCGCGGATCCGCTGGACGAGTGCGCTCGCGTCTTCGCTCCAATCGAGGCGGGCGTCCCGCCGCTCGATCTTCGGGGCCAACGTGGCGTGGGTCGGGTCCTGCTCTGCCCATGCGACGCGATCTTCAGCAATCCTGTCGAGGCCTTCGTCGATCGCCTCGGCAGTAAGCAGGGAGATGCGTTCCGTCAGGCCTCCGCAATCCTCATCCGGGCCGATCTTCGTGCGCCTCTCGAGAGCGACGGGGCCCGCGTCCATCTCGCGCTCGACGCGCATCACCGAAACTCCCGTTTCCTCGTCACCGGCCAGCAGCGCATGGGCGATGGGCGCCGCGCCGCGATGCCGCGGCAGCAAGCTCGCGTGGCCATTGATCAAGTAGCCCAACGAAGGGAGTTCGCGGATCCGCTTCGGCAGGAACTGGCCGAACGCCACCACCACACCCAGATCGGGCAGTGTGGCCGCCAGGGTTTCGGCAACCTCGCGGGTGCCGACCTTTTCCGGCCGGAAGAGCGGCACGCCTGCAGCGAGAGCATGGCTCGCGACGGGGGACGGCGATGTCTTGCGTCCTCGTCCGCGTCGGCGGTCGGGCTGACTCACCACGCCTACCACCGGATGCTTTCCAGCCAACAACCGGGCGAGGGTCGGGACCGCAAACTCAGGGGTTCCGAAGAACAACAGCCGCAAGCTTCGCGCACTCAGAACGCACGACCCTCGGCCACGTCTTCCTCTTCCTCGAGCTTCAGTGCCTTCTTCCGTTTCTTCGTGTACAAGGTGCGCTTCAAGCGGCTGATCCGATCGACGAAGAGCACGCCATCGAGATGGTCGATCTCGTGTTGGAAGCAGACGGCCCGAAGCTCGTCGCATTCTTCCACGTGTTCCTCGCCTTCGAGATCGGTGTATCGAACCGTCACCTGGGCTGCCCGCTCGACCTCGGCCTGGAAGTCCGGCACCGAGAGGCAACCCTCGGTCCAGATCACACTGCCCTCGCGTTCGAGGATCTCCGGATTGATGATCACCCGGGCGTCGCGGTCGTTGCCCTCTTCCGTCCACTCCGTGTCCATCACGACCATGCGAACGGCTTCACCCACCTGGGGAGCTGCGAGGCCGATTCCAGGCTCGTCGTACATGACCTCGATCATGTCCGCGGCGAGCGAGCGCAACGCATCCGTCACCTCGTCCACGGGGGACGAGACGCGTTTGAGACGAGGATCGGGGAAGAGGAGCACCGGGCGGAGCGCCATGGCGGGCAACGTAGCAATCGGTTTCAGAGGCTGTCGACGGAGAAGGGCGATTCAGGGGCCCGCGGTCTCGAGCCCCTAGAGCATGTCCACCGGGTGCAGATCGATGCTTGCCCGGATCCCGGTCGGGACGCGCTCGAGCGCGGCCGCCACCTGCTCGGCGGCTTCGCGTACCACCTGCGGGTCGCCGTGCTTGAGCAGCACCTGGAACCGGTAGCGGCCGCGTAGCCGCGAGATGGGGGAGGGCGCCGGGCCGAGCACTTCGCAAGGCACGTTGCCTGACGCCTGCTGGGCGCAGGAGGCGAGGCGCTCGGCAAAGCCCGCGGCGCGTGCCTCGTCTTCGGCGCTCACGCGTACCTGCGCCAGGTACCCGAGCGGCGGGTAGCCGAGGCTCGCCCGGTGGGAGAGTTCCTGCCGGTAGAAACCTTCGTAATCGTGGGTGGCGACCGGTGCAATGGCGTAGTGGTCCGGGCTTGACGTCTGCAGGATCACGCGGCCGGGAAGTCCGCCGCGGCCCGCCCGCCCGGCGACCTGGGTGAGTAGTTGGAAGGTCCGCTCGGCGGCGCGGAAATCCGGGAAGTGGAGGCCCAGGTCGGCATTCACGATGCCCACCAGGCGAACGCCCGGGAAATCGTGGCCCTTGGCCACCATCTGGGTCCCGATCAGGATGTCGATCGCGCCCTCGCGCAGGCCGCGCAGAATCTCTTCGGTCGCGCCGCGGCGCGCGGCCGTGTCGCGATCCAACCGCGCCGTTCGGGCCTCAGGAAGATGCACGCGCACCTCTTCCTCGAGCCGCTCCGTGCCGATGCCCAGCAACGCTGTCGAGTCTGCACCGCATTCGGGGCACAGGTCCGGCGGTGCTTCGCGATGGTCGCAGTAATGACATCGCAACTGGTTCTGGCCCGCATGATAGGTGAGCGAGATGTCGCAATGCTTGCAGCGGCAGACGTACTGGCATTCGAAGCAGGCGATCTGGGTCGAGAACCCACGGCGGTTGAGGAGCAGGATGGCCTGGCCGCCTTCCCGAGTCGTCTCGCGGAGGCCGCGGAGCAGGCTGCTGCCGAGGATCAGTTTGCGGCCGCGGGGCAGGGCGGCCCGTTCCTGGCGCAGATCGACCAGTTGGACCCCGGGCAAGGGCTGACCACTCGGCCGATGTTCGAGACGCAGGTGCCGGATGCGCCCGCGTTCGGCTGCGTAGCGCACCTCGAGCGAAGGCGTGGCCGAGCCCAGGATCAGCGGGCAACCCTCGGCCCGGGCACGGCGGGCTGCGAAGCGGCGGGCGTGATAGCGGAAGCCTTCCTCGTTCTTGTACGCGCTGTCGTGCTCCTCGTCGATCACGATCACGCCGAGATCGCGCAGCGGTGCAAAGAGCGCGGAACGTGCACCGACGGCGATCGGGACGTCGCTGCGCCGCAATCGTTCCCATTGGGCCAGGCGTTCGCTCGGCTTGAGCCCGCTGTGCAGGACGGCCAGCGCATCGCCAAAGCGCGCCCGCAACCGCCCGAGGATCTGGTGGGTGAGGGTGATCTCGGGGACCAGCACCAACGCCTGGCGTCCGCGATCCAAGGCCTCGGCGATGGCCCGCATGTAGATCTCGGTCTTGCCACTGCCGGTCACGCCGTGCAGCAGGAAGGTCTCCGGTTCCCGGCGCTCGACCGCAGCGCCGATTGCTTCGCATGCGGCGCGCTGCTCGGCGGTGAGAATGACCTCCTTGTCCGGCTCCCGGTCGGGTGCGCCGGGAAGCACATCGCGTTCCGATAGATCGACCAGGCCTCGTCGTTCCAGGCTCCGCAAGCCCGCGGCGGCGCGGGGAAAGCGTTCGGCCAGGGCGGCCACCGACGACGGCCCCGCTCGCAGCGCCTCGACGAGCTCTGCCTGGCGCGGCGCTCGGGCCAGAGGCCCCTCCAACAGGGCTTCCGGATCACAGCTGGATGCCAACTGGGCCCAGCGTTCCCGGGGAACCCGGCTGCGCGGGCCGCGCTCGTCGAGCACGCGGTGGATCAGCCCGTCCCGCTCCCAGGCGCTCAGGCGGTCGGCCAACTCGGGCGCGCGTCGTGCCAGCTCGGCTGCGGTTCGCGGTCGGAGCCCCAACCAGGTGAGGAGCGCTGCTTCCTCGTCTCGGATGGCACCGACGCGCAACGCCTCCTGCCCGCGCGACGCGAGGGCCAGGGCTCGCACGGTTCTCGGCGTGCCACCCGGCGGGAGTGCGGCGTGCAACGCGATACCCGGTGGGCAGAGGACCTCGCGAGCTTCCTCGAGCAACGCGGCCAATAGCCGCGGCGGAAAGACCGGGCTGGCATCGAGGAGCTTCTGAATGGGCTGCAGCCGCCGTTCGTCCAGTTCTGCGGGTCCGACCGAGACGACCAGGCCGACCATCCCCTGGCCGCCCGCGCGAACCCGGACCCGGCAGCCCACGAGGGCCTCGCTTGCCAACTCGGCCGGAAGCGCGTAGTCGAAGAGTTGATGGGAAGGGACCGGCAGCGCCACGCGGGCGCAGGTGCGCTTCGAGTCTTGCGACTCCGGCGCTTCTTCCGGAAACAGGCTCCCCGTCATCGCAGCTCAGTGTAACGAGATGGAGGGCAAGGATGAGAAAGGGCGCGCGTATCGTTCGCCAGGGCCAGCGGCGGGTGCTGCGCATCGACGACACCTTTGCCTCGACCTACGAGCCCGGCCGCGTCACGACCGGGTCGGTCTGGGACGCGATCGCCTGCGGCGTCCTCGCCGTGCCGCTGAAGCGTCGCAGGAGGGTGCTGCTGCTCGGACTCGGGGGCGGCAGCGCGGCTCGGATCGTGCGCGCGCTGGCACCGAAGGCGGTCATCGTCGGTGTCGAGCTTTCTGCGGACGTGGTGCGCCTGGCCCAGGAGCATCTCGATCTGGACGCCCTCGGCCTGGAGGTGCGCATCGGCGACGCCCGCGAAGTGGTTCGCAGCGAACGCGCGCACTACGACGTCGTCCTCGAGGACGTCTTCGTCGGCAGCGGCCGAAACGCCTACAAGCCGGATGGCCTGCCGCTTCCGCTGCTCGAGCAGGCGAAGACACTCCTGCGGCCGGGAGGCGTGATCGTTTCGAACGCCCTCGACGAAGCGGCCGAGGTACGAAAAGCCATGGCCGGCCTCTTTTCGAGCGTCGTCGAAGTTGGCCTCGTTGATTTCGACAACCGCATCTACGTCGGAAGCGATGCCGGTCTCACCGCGGGCAGTTTGCGCCGTGCCGTCGCGGAAGACGCCGTGCTCGGGGAGACGCTCTCGCAGCTCCACTTTCGCAGCCGCTAGTCTCCGCCGGGTGCGTCCAGGAAGTGAAGCACCGTGCGGTTGAACTCCTGGGCACACTCGGCCATCACCAGGTGGGCGCCCCACGGCAAGGTGACCAGATGTCCGTTCGGAATCTCATCCGCCAGTTCGCGTGAGAATTTCGAGGGCGTGAGCTGATCCTGGCGCCCGCATACGACCAGCGTCGGATGCTCGATCTCCCGGAGACGGTCGTAGGTATCGTGGTTGAGGCAGGCATCGCATTGCCGCGCCAGGAGGTCGGCATCGAGTTGCAGTTGCTGGCCCGGAAAGCTGCGACTCATGGCCTCGATCAGGTCCGCCTGCTCCAGGGTTTCGTCCTGCAACGTCCAGAGCAATCGTTCGCGGGTGAAGATTTCCGGCGACGTTCCATCGAGTGCCATGTCCCGCCACTTCTCGATCAGCATTCTTCGCTTTGCATCCGGTCGCGCATAGGTGCCGACCAGGACGAGCCGATCCACCCGGCTCGGAAACCGCAGGGCCAGCTCCTGAGCTGTCATCCCGCCGAGGAATGCACCCAGCACGTGGGCCTTGCGAATGCCAAGGGCTCCCAACAACCCGTCGAGATCTCCAGCCAGATCCGCTGTCGTGAACGGGCCGCCCGGATCCGTACTCTCCCCGACCCCGCGGTTGTCGAAGAGCACCAGCCGATGCCGAGCCGAGAGCTCCGGTACCTGCAGCGGATGCCACCCCTGGCAGGAGCCGGCCAACCCCATCACCAGGATCAGCGGCGGCGCGAGCTCAGGCCCGTGCAGCTCGTAGTACACCTTCCGCCCTGAAACCTCGATCAACGGCATCGTTCAAAGATACCGCGATCTCCGGTGTCAGGCTCCCGGCCGCGGGCCGGGGCGCAGAGGCAACCAGGGAGGCGTAGCTACCGCGACAATCTCTTCAGGTCAGAGAGGACGGTCTTCGCCACGGCCTTCAGGGTCTCGAACACGCCTTCGCCTGTGGTGGCGCTCGCCTCGAAATCCTGCACACCCATCGTGTTCAGCTGGCGCCGCAGTTCATCGAGCGGTGCCGCGTTCGGAAGATCTCGTTTGTTGTACTGGATCACGAACGGGATCTTGTCGAGTTCGTAGCCCTGCTCGCGGAGGTTCACCTTGAGATTGTCGATGCTCTCGAGGTTCGCTTCCATGCGCTCGATCTGGCTATCCGCCACGAACACCACACCGTCCACGCCCTTCAGGATGAGCTTGCGGCTGGCGTCGTAGAAGACCTGGCCTGGCACGGTATACAGGTGAAAGCGGGTCTTGAAGCCGCGGATCTGTCCGAGTGCGAGCGGCAGGAAATCGAAGAAGAGGGTGCGCTCGGTTTCGGTCGCGAGCGAGATCATCTTCCCCTTCAGATCGGGGTTCGTCTTGGTGTAGATGAACTGCAGGTTCGTCGTCTTGCCACACAGCCCGGGGCCGTAGTAGACGATCTTGCAGTTGATCTCGCGGGACGAATAGTTGATGAAGGACATGGGGCCTGCTCGAAGCTACGTGGAGCTACTCGGAAAAAAGGTTGTCGATGTCGTCGTCGGTTATCTCGGCAAAGGGAGATTTCGCGGTTCCCGTTGCCGCTTCCCTCTCGGCCTTCTTCTGGATCTCTTCGAAGATCTTGCCCATTTCGGCGCCGGCCTTCTTGACCCGCAGCCGCACGAGGCCGAGCGAGCTTCGGTCGTCGAAGACGACCACGAGAATGATGCGGCCCCCGACCAGGGTGATGTGCAGGTTGTCCCGCGTCCCCTGGTGGAAGTGAACCGGAAAATCTTCCTCGCCGATGATCTTCGCGAGCCCGCCGGTCGCCGCGATGCTGCCAGCGGTGAGCGAGGCCAGGCTCGTGGTATCGATGCCGCGAACTTCGCCCGCTTCAGCGATCAGCTGGCCATTCTTGTCGACCACGAAGATGCCCTTGGCGTTGGCGTCTCGCACCAGCCGCTGGATGACGGCGAGGATCTTCTTGAAATCCTCTTCGTACATCACGAGCTGCGTGTTCATCATCCTGCGATCCCCTGCCGCTTCAGCCGAGTGCGGATTTGCCGGGTTCGGCAAAAACCATCGTAACTGTCCGGGTTTGAAGGGCTCTTTCGAGCCACGGTAACCTCGCCCGGAAAGCCCGGCAAGCCGCCCGGCCGCTCCTCCGATCGGACGTTGAGGGGGCGGGCTTTAGCCCTCTCGGGCGGCCCGCAGGCGGCGTGGGGCGGCCTTCCATCATTCCAGGACCTGTCGGTTCTGGATGGAACGCCCCACCGTCACGTGATCGGCATATTCCAGGTCGCCGCCCATGGGCATGCCGTAGGCGATTCGGCTCAGGCGCACGCCGAGAGGGCGCAGGCGTTCGGCCAGGTAGGCCGCAGTGGCGTCGCCCTCGGCGTTCGGATTTGTGGCGAGGACGACCTCTTCGACAGGGCCGTTTCGCACCCGTGTTTCGAGTTCCGCAATGCGCAGTTCGTCCGCGCCGACGCCGTCGATCGGCGAGAGCGCGCCACCCAGCACG
>JAFDCZ010000209.1 GCA_019312665.1 Deltaproteobacteria bacterium
TCGGCCCATGGGACTCTCCGTCCTGACCCTGAACCTCTGGCACGATTCGGGCCCCTACGAGAGCCGGGTCGAGCGGATTCGCGGCTGGATCGACCGGCTGGATCCCGACCTGATCGGGTTCCAGGAAGTGCTCCGGGCAGATGCAGGAAACGACCAGGTGGTCGAATTGCTCGGCGACCGTCCGTACCAGATCGACTACGTCGAAGGCTCCCGCTATCAGCGGGAAGGTTCGAAATTCTCACCGGGCGGGTTCGGCAATGCCATCGCCAGCAGGTGGCCCATCCTCGATCGCGAGACCCTCGCCCTGCCGGACGCCGCTGCTGCGGGCAGAGCCCCAGACGCCGAAACGCGAGCGGCGATTTCCGTCACGATCGATGCTCCCTTCGGCGAGATCGGCTTCACCTGCACCCACCTCCATTGGCGGCTGCGCGATTCCGTCGTGCGCGAAAAACAGGTCGTGGCGCTAGGCGACCTTGCGTTGCGGCGGCGCCCGGCGACCGGCTTTCCCCCGATCCTCGTCGGTGATTTCAATGCGGAGCCCGAATCCGCCGAGATCCGATACGTCTCCGGGCTTCAATCCCTGGAAGGACGAAGCGTCGCACTCCTCGATGCGTGGAAGACGGCCGGAGACGGTGGCCCCGGCTACACATGGGACAACACCAATCCCTACGCCGACCCCGAACTCGAGCCCAACCGCCGCATCGACTACATCTTCGCCGGATTCCCGATGCGTACGGGCGTTGGCCAGCTGACGTCATGCCGTCTCGTCTGCAACGACGAAGAGGGTGGCGTCTGGCCCGCCGATCACTTCGGCGTCTACGCCGAGTTTCGTACGGATCCCATTCCCGGCTTCGAAGATCTCTGGGGACTGGTCGGCGGAGACGACGTCAACGCTGAACGCTAGGCAGAATCGCCAGCCTTCAAGGCCTCGGTAATCCGCGCAACCAGGGAACCGGGCACCGCGATGCCATCGTAGCTGATGAACTTGACGGGTTCGTGTCGGGCGCTAGACGTGTGAGCATGATGGCGCGGTGAACTCCCGTCGGCGACCGAGCGTGAACCCGCGGACGCGCTCAGGCTGCGATTCGCGCTCACGAGCGTGCTCGATGCAGCGCGCGACCGGCATGCGCCTGGCAACGATCTGGTTGCATGGCCGCTCCTGCACCCGTCGCTCTCCACTCGTCTCACGGAGACGGCCGCGGTGGAAGGAACGAGTACGCCCGCCGACGGCCCGAGGAGAGCGTCCTCTACGAAGAGGTTCAGGCGGAACTCGAGACCTTTCCTCGCCCGTGCGCAGGCTCGCCCTGAAAAATAGAGTCCGGACTAGTAAAGCGATCGTGCATATCAAGCTCGCGAATATTCGCAGCCAATGGAATCGACGTGTAGGCCGCGACAAACCATCGTGCGGATTGGCGAAACAAGCGGTCTTCGTGTGTCCGAGAACACCGGATCATGACAACTCCCCGGGGGATCTCAGGGCCGTAGGCGTAGAGCCGATCGTCGAGTAGCTCCGCGTTGTTCGTTCCCAGGTCGAGACTCACCGGCAAGACCTTCGACGGATGGAGCCCCGCACCCGCCACGTAGAGGGCGAGCTTGCCCACCGGAATGCCCATGCCTCCGGCCCCTGATCGCCGAGGCCGAGGATCCGCTCATTGGCCGTCACCACGATGAGCCGGATGTCCTGGTACGGGAAGTTCCCGAGGCGGGCTGGGATCCGGTCGACGTCGCCGGGTGTGAGCCAGATCTCGCGCATGTCGCGCCGATCATCACCTATCGGGTGGAGAAGCAGAAGGCCGAGCCGCTTTCCGCCGCCCTCACCCCGAACTCGGGCTCACCGCTCGCCAAGCGCTCCGCGAGCGAGGCACTCGCATGGTGGTCGCCCCAGGTGCGCGACTACGCCACGATTGGCGGCTCTCGCCCATAGCCCGAAGTGATGGGCAGGAATGCGGGAAGACTCGACTCCTGCCCACGGCAGGCGGCCGTCGCTCGGAGCGGCCTACGCTGATTCCGGGCGAGGGGTTGATTGGCCGAGCCGGCGGCGCGAAGCTTTCCCCGGAAGGGGATCGCGATGGCGGCGCGGAAGAAGGCGACGGGCGGGAAGAAGTCCGCTCGGAAGAAGTCGGCCGGGCGGGGCGGCTCCGCGAAGAAGGCCGGGGGCTCGGCCCGCAAGAAGACGGCGGGCAAGGCGAAGCCGCGCAAGGCAGCGGGGAAGAAACGCACCCAAGCGAGCCGCAAGCCCGCCTCGCTAGGCGAACGGCTAACGGAGCTGGTCGAGCATGCGGCGGCGGGCCTCCTGCGCCAGGTCGTCGACGTGGGCGGCACGAGCCTCGCCGCGATCCTGCCCCAAACGAACGAGATGCGGCGCGAGGCGGGCGACTCCGTGAGGGAGCTGCGCGAGCTCGCCGGCCTTACCGTCGACGAACTCGCCGAGGCCCTCGAACTCTCGGACGAGTCACTGCTCAAGGCGGTCGAGGCCGGCACGGCGACGCTGTCGTTCGAGCTCACGTTGCGCCTCGCCGCGATCCTGGCTCGCCACGATCCGCTGCCCTTCATCTCGCGGCTCGTTCGCACCTACAACCCGGTCCTCTGGCAGCTGCTCGAGGATTGGGGCATCGGCGAGCTGCCGCTCCAGCTCGAGCGCGAGCGCGAGTTCGTGAACGTGTTGCGCGGCGCAGACGAGACGCGCAGCCTCTCGGACGAGGACTTCGCCGAAGTGCTGGACTTCACACGCGCGGCGTTCGAGCTGGCCCTGGGCTTCGCGGAACGCTCGGCGAAATGAGGCGGTGACACGCGGCGCGGCGCCTCCCGCCCGGCGTGCGTGACCGAGGCCTTCTCGCGCCGGGTGTTCGCGTTGAGGGTTTCCCGCCCACGGTCCTCCTAGCCTGAGATCCCCCGCGGAGTTGTCATAGTCCGGTGTTCTCGGACACACGAAGACCGCTTGTTTCGCCTATCCGCACGTTGTGGATGGTTGGACCGCGAACGATTGACGAGCACATCACCCCGCGCATCCGCAGAGCCGCGACCGCGGCTGAGAGGCCAGACCCTCGAATCCTGGCCGGCGTGCCCGTGTGTGTCACTGATGCGCCGGAGCGGGCACGCTCGTTCGCCGCTGAGAAGCTCGAGCTCTACGGCCAGCTACCGGCCTACCGCGCGATGCTCGAACGCGAGGGCGTCGACGGCCCAGAAGGTACCCTGGCGGCAGGCTCCGAGGATGCCGTTCGCGAGCAGGTCACCACCTTCCAGGCCGCGGGCGCAACAGACCTGCGCGTGGCAGCATTGTGCCCGACACTCGGAGAGGAAGAGCGCACGCACGCCTTCCTTCATTCGATCTGTGCGCAAGGGAACTTCCAATGATCGTGCCTGATTCCGTCGCGTCATGAGCCAGACCGCCACTGTCCGCAAGCTCTCCCGCCGCGAGGAGCTGGGGGGGGCGAGTCCCGTCGGAAGATCATCGACGCCGCGTCCGCACTGATGGCGGAGCGCGGCTTCGCGGGGACTCCGTGACCAACTCCCGAGCGAGGAGGCGAGCCTACCTACTGTTGTTTGCATCGCTATGGGTCGTACCCGACCCGTCGCTTGCCCGGGCTGCGGGGGGATCACGAGGAGAGGGCCAACCGCGCCCGCCCCATATCGTCTTGATCGTGGCCGACGATCTCGGCTGGAACGACGTCGGATTCCACGGCAGTGAGATCGAGACGCCCAATATCGACGGGATCGCGAGCCGCGGGATCGAGCTCGACCGCTTCTATGTGCAACCGTCCTGCAGCCCGACCCGCGCGGCGTTGATGACGGGCAAATCGCCCGTGCGGCTCGGCATCGTTCGACCTCTCGGCAAGCTCGATCCGGCTGGTTTGCCGATCGGAGAAACCATCCTGCCCGAGTACCTGCACGAGGCGGGTTACCAGACGTTCATGACCGGCAAGTGGCATCTTGGCCACGCCGAGAAGCGCTACTTCCCTCACCGCCGCGGTTTCGACCATTTCTATGGCCACGTGACCGGCGGCATCGGCTACTGGGACCACACCCACGGTGGAGGGCTCGACTGGCAACGCAACGGCGTGAGCGTGCGAGAGAAGGGGTATTCGACGCACCTCATCACGGACGAGGCCATCGCGCTTCTCAAAACCCGAGATCCCGCGCGCCCGACGTTTCTCTACGTCGCCTACAACGCGCCGCATCTTCCGAATGAAGCGCCACAGAATGCGATCGATCGCTACGCGCACATCGAGGATGAGATCCGACGGGTGCATGCCGCGATGGTCAGCGAACTGGATGCCTCGATTGGGCGGTTGCTCGGCGCCCTCGAGGCGCAGGGAATGCGTGACGACGCGATCGTCTGGTTCATGAGCGACAACGGCGGGCTCAGCCGCGCGTCGCAGCCCCCGGGTCTCGTCAGCCTCCTGAATGGCATGGTCGAGGTGTTCGGAACGCCTCTACCTCTGGCCGCCGCTGAGTTCACGCGCACGAACATTCTCGATGGAGGTTCCGACAATCGCCCCCTTCGCGGTGGCAAGATGTTCGTTCTCGACGGCGGCGCACGCGTGCCATCCGCGCTCTGGTGGCCTGGGCACATCGAGGGCGGGCAAACTGAACTCTTCGTCACGGCGCAGGACGTGTTGCCGACCCTGCTCGAAATGACGGGCCTCGCGTCTTCGATTCCAGACGGGCTGGATGGCATCAGCCGCTTCGATCCGCTGGCAAAGGGCGATCACGACGCCGAACATCCCGACTACCTGACCGTTGGAATGGATGGAACGGCGCTCTACAGCGGGCCGTGGAAGCTGTGGTTGCCCGCAACGCCGTTGCCGTTCTCGTCTCCGCCCCCCGAGTTGTACCGGATCCGCGAGGATCCCTTGGAGCAACAGGACCTGGCGGGTGCGAGCCCTGAAGTCGTCGAGCAGATGATCGAACTCGTCGACGGCTGGCCGCGGGGCCCCGAGGTGCACGGAAGCCTCTGGGATGTCCTCGTCGATCCCGATCGATTCGGCGGCGACCAGGACCGGGAGCCTTGGGCGGACGTTGCGCGTTGAATCCGGCGCGGCCTGTGTGGGAAATTCGTCTGACCTCTGGAGCGATCGGAATTCGGATGGTTGAAACCATGCGCGCCATGGGAAGCTCACCCATCACGTCAGGATGCTCGTCGAAACGATTGGCAGTCATTCTCGAAAGGAACTCGATATGAAATTGCGTTGGTCACATGCCGTTCTCCTCGTCCGAGACATGGAAGAGATGATCGGTTTCTACACGAAGGTGCTCGGGTTCGAGGTCACGGATCGAGGCCCCTTCCCCGCCCCTGACGCCAACGGTGCAGAGATCGTTTTCATGAGCCAGGTGGACACCGATCACCATCAGATCGCGTTCGTCGACAAGAAACGAGACGGGAACCCCCCGAACTCGGTCGACCACTTCGCGTTCCGCGTGGATTCGCTCGACGATGTGAAGCTCATGGACAAGCAGCTCGCCGAAGATGGCCGGGTGGAGAACCGCCTCCCCCTCACCCACGGCAATGCCTGGTCGATCTACTTCAAGGATCCGGAAGGGAACGGCATCGAAGTCTTCTGCGACACCCCGTGGCATGTCCAGCAACCGCAGGGAACGATCTGGGACAGAGACAAATCCAACGCTGAGATTGCCGACGAGACCCGGCGGGGATTCGAGAGCGAAGCCAGATTTGGACCCATCGAAGACTTCTACGCGAAGCGCGCCAGTGAGTTGAAGGACCGCTAGTCCCCCTACCCTGCCCAGCGTCGTCCACCTGGATGGATCCTTTTCGAATCAGCCTGAGATTGCCCGCCTTGCGCGGGCGCGGAGGAAGAAGATGCTCGACTCGCTCAAGAAAGTGAAACGGTTTCGTGACAAGGAGGTCGCGTGGCAGAAGCTGCATGACGTCAACGCGCCCAAGGTCGGCGAGTTCGCACCGGATTTCGAGCTGCCTGCTGCCCGAGGCGATGGCCGTGCGCGGTTGTCAGCGCTGCGCGGCAAGCCGGTTGCGCTCATCTTCGGCAGCTATACCTGACCCCCTTACGCTTCCGGGACCGGGCGTCTCGGCAAGATCTATGAGCGCTTCCGCAACGACGTAGAGTTCGTTGGCGTCTACATCCGAGAGGCCCACCCTTCGGACGGCTGGTGGTTCGGCGGAAATCTCGCGACACGAACGATGGCCAAGCGAGCCGGTGCCGCCTTCGATGTCGAAGATCCCAAGTCCATCGAAGAACGACGCCAGGTGGCGGACCGCTGCGAGACCGCTCTCGCCTACGGCTATCCAACTTACGTCGACGATGTGGATGACGAGGTGAGCAGAGCCTATGCCGCCAAGCCCACGCGGCTGTACTTCCTGGATGCGGAAAGCCGCGTCGTGTACCACGGGGGCCTGGGGCCCTGGGGGTTCAAGCCGCGAGACCTCGAGCCTGCCATCGAACGGCACCTGGGCGCCGCCTGAGGTTCAAGCTCGCGGAATGCGGGGCATCCAGGCTTGGTTGCATGAACCCGAGACCGATGAGAGCCTCCGGAGGCGGCGCCTCATTGGAAAGAAGCCTCGAAGGCCTCATATCCGTGCAGCATGTTGCTCATCAACATGCGGGGTTCGCCTACCTCGATGTGCCGTACGCGCGCGACCAGGGCCCGCAAGAGCGCTTCCATCTCCAGTTGGGCGAGGTGTCCACCCGCGCAGCGATGCACACCATGCCCGAACGCGACGTGGTCACGAGAGTCACGGGTCACATCGAAACGATCGGGCTCGGCATAACGACGTTCGTCGCGGTTCGCCGCTCCATACAAGATCAGGACGCGCTCGCCCTGTGGGATCGACACGTCATCCGCCTCGTACGGCTTCGCCGCGAAGCGCGTGAAGCCACGTACAAGCCACGTACAGGAGAGCCGACCCGCAGGGCCTCGTTCACCGCCGCTGGAATCAGCTTCGGATCGGCAAGCACCCGAGCGTACTCCGCGGGGTGGGAACCGAGGAGATGGAGCAGGTGGCCGGTCCCAAGGATCGTCGTATCGAGACTGGGCCCGATGTAGTCGATGAGCAGGCCGCGAGCGTCCTCTGCATCGATGGCCCCCCCGTCGCCAGCTTCGAAGATGCGTGCGGCCCATCCATCAGGCTCGAGTTCTGACCGACCCACACTGAGGACATATTGGATCATGTCGCCCATGGCCGGCCCCGAGGCCAACGCGCGTGCGTTGTTCGGCCCGAGAACGTTGAAGGTGGCCGCCGCCCAATCGAGCATGCGTTCGCGCCCCCCCTCCGGCAGGCCGACCAGATGCGAGATCACCGCAACCGGCAGGTGCCTTGCGAAGTCGGCGATGCCGTCGAAAGATGCTCGAGAGAGGAGATCCGACACGAGGTCATCCGCCAGTCGATCGATTTGAGATCGAACCTCCTTGAGCGCGCTCGGCATCATCGGCTTCATCAACACCTTCCGCCGCTTGAGGTGGAGGTCGCCATCGCTCATCAGCGTGGTGCGGCTGGGTTGGTCGTTCAGCGAGGCGTTGAGCGAAACTCCTCGCCCGGAGACCAACACATCATCCGCTCGCAACGCTGCTCGCACGTCCGCGTGGCGACCCAACGCCCAGACATCATGCTGGGTCAACCAGACCTCGCCTCGTCACCGAAGGGATCGATTGCCAACTCTGCTCGTTCGTGCGACATCGTGGCACCTCGTTGCGCCCCACAGGAACGGAAACAGCGGAAAGAACGTCCCCGTCAGGAACGAAGTGCGAGCTTCTTCGCGAGTGCGATGACGAGATCATCGAGTGTCGTATCTGCGCCGACGGCACCGAAGATGATCCGGTCTGGCCGGACGACTACGGCGGAGTGGGTTCCGAACACGAGGTCGGGTTCACTCCCTTCCTTGTACGCTTCGATCTCCTCGAGATCGACGAAGCGCATCGAGAGCCGCTTGGCGATCGCGGCCGCCTCCGGGCCGAGTTCGAGATCCGCTCGGGTCCGCCCCACGACCGCGAAGTCGCTGCCGAGAAGTTCATCGAAGAACACGAAGTCGCCCCCAGCCAGCCGAACCGTCGGTTGGCGAAGGTGCGAGCCGACCGGCACGCCGCGTTGGGCCTGCTCCATCATCAGGACACCCGAGCGCAGCGGCGGTGCCGTTCTTCCCTGACCGTAGCCATCGTTCTGGCTCGACTCCGGGTGGGGATTGGGCTTGCCGGCCTCTTGCGCAGCCAGGGTCTCCATCAACTTGCCGATGCCCACGGCCCACTCTACGAGATCGCGTGCGTGCGCATCTCGCTCGTCAAAATAGCTGTCGAGCAATCGCTCATCGCAAACGCCCGATAGGACGAGCGGGATCTTCCAGCCGAGATTCATCGCATCCCGGAAGCCCGCGTTCAGGCCCTGGCCGAGGAAGGGGGGTGTTTGATGCGCTGCATCTCCGGCGAGCAGGACGCGACGATCCCGCCACCTGCCTGCGGTTGCTGCGTGGAACTGATAGACCACCGCGCGGCGGATTTCGTATTGGTCGCGCGGGAGCCAGGAGCTGAGCAACGCGTCGATCCGCTCGGGTTTCGACATCTCTTCACGCGTCTCGCCCTCGACGAGCTGAAACTCCCAGCGTCGATTCGGATCCTTGACGCTGATGAAGCTGTGGATTCGCTCCGGGTCGCAGACCTGCATCGTGGCCTTCGGCAGGTCGTTCGTCGGTGCCGTGGTGATGTCGACGACCAGCCAATCCTGGTCATAACCGAGGCTCGTCCACTCGATCTTCGCGTTGTTGCGGACGAAGCTCGCAGCTCCGTCGCAGCCGAGCAGGTAGGAAGAGGTCAGTTGGCGTACGGAATCGGCATCGATGTCGCGCAGGCTGACTCTGACCCGGTCGTCGGATTGCTCGATCGCGATCGCCTCTTCGCCCAGAAAGACGTCGATTCCGGATTCCGCGGCGACGAATTCCCGGAGCCGAGCTTCGAGTTCCGGCTGGTCGAAGAAGGCCATGTCCCGCCAGCCGTGATGCCCTTCACCCGCCGGTATTTCGATCCCGAAGATCTTCTCGTGCTTCGAGTTCGCAAACCAGATCTCGTCGTTGAGGCGAGGTGCCTGGAGTAGCGCGTCGATCTCGTCTCCGAGGCCGATCCGCTGAAAGGAGCGGACAGACTCACCGTCGAGCCCAACCGCCCTCGGCA
Source organism: Deltaproteobacteria bacterium (assembly GCA_019312665.1). GTDB lineage: Bacteria > Myxococcota_A > UBA9160 > UBA9160 > UBA6930. The sequence goes on from JAFDCZ010000209.1 coordinate 9,133, forward strand.
GCTCGAGCGCCTCTTTCGATCGCTCGTGAATCGAGATGCGTAGCCCGGTTCGGGCCAGGTTGAGCGCGGTGAGCGCAGCGACGGGGCCATAGCCAACGATCGAAACGTCGTAGTCGAATTGGGTCACGAAGAGCGGTCCCCTGGGTTCGGAGTTTTCTCGGCCAACATTCTATTTCGTCGTGGGCATCGTGGCATCCTGGGCACGCCAAGCCCATTCCCACGGCTAGACGAGTGCCGTGTTGGGACCGAGCCCGAGTTCCACGCGCCCCATGGTGGCGGCGCCCTGAAGGGGATCGAGCGCCGCGTGCGTCGTCATGGCCTGGGCGTCTCGGAAGGCCCTCTGGATGGGGCTCGACTTGAAGATCCCGTGGGCCCCGCTCGCAGCGGCAAGCTTTGCGGTCACCTCCTGGCAGGCACGCAGGCCAAGGCCCACATCGCGCTTGTAGCGCGCTCTCTCCGCCATCGTGAACTCGTGCTTCTCCCGCGTCAACCGGGAGATCTCGGCGAGATCGCGTTCCCAGAGGAGATCCACGGCATCCATCTGATAGGTGGCCTCACCAATCAGCACGTGCACGGGGGTCTGTTCGGACACTTTCTCGGCGCTGTACGTGATCTGCCGAACCTTGGATCGCTCGATGAAGGCCGAGTAGGCGCCACGTGCCAACCCGAGCGCGGGCCCGGCCAGGGCGAAGAGCAGCATGGTTCCGAACGGAACGCGGTAGAGGGGGCTGTCCGCATACAGCTCTTGGCCTGGGGAGTGCCCGTTGAAGGCATCGATCAGGGAAATAGCGCGGTGCTCGGGCACGATGGCGCCGTCGATCACGATGTCCTTGCTGCCCGTTCCGGCCAGCCCGCTGACGTGCCAGTTGTCATCGATGCGGTACTCAGCCTCGGGCACGAGGAACATGCGCAGATCCGGTATCGGACCCTCGGAAGGAACGACGGCGCCGACCATCATCCAGCTGGATGCGTCGCAGCCGCTGGCGAACGACCATCGGCCGCTGACGCGGATGCCGCCTTCGACACGCTCGGCTTTCCCGGTGGGCGCAAAGGACGCGGCCATCAGTGTGTCCGGATTCTCGCCCCATACGTCTTCCTGGGCCTGCTCCTGGTAGAGGCCCAGCATCCAGTTGTGGATCGCCAGGATTCCGAGACACCAGCCGGTCGAGCCACAACCTCGAGCCAGCTCCGAGGTGGCGCGAACGACGGAGACCGGATCAAGCTCGAAGCCCCCGAAACGCTTGGGTTGGACGAGCTTGAACAGCCCTGCCTCCCGTATTTCACGCTCCGCTTCGGGCAGAAGCCTGCGGGCTTCCTCGGTTTGCTCCGCCCTCTCGGCGGCGGCGGGGACCAGCGATCGCGCTGTAGAGACGACTTCTTCGAGCTTCATGGGGTGATCTCCAGGTGTTCGAATCAAATATGACTATAGTCAATTTTGTACTTGTGTCAATTATGATTTATGTCATACTTGATTTCATGGCATTGGAAAGCAGCGAGGCTGCGGAGACGACCCGCAGCCAGCGGCGACGGACGGAAACCCGGTCTCGGATCGTGAAGGCGGCGGAGCGCCTGATGCGGGAGCGTGGAGTCGAGGCCGTCACCATCCACGACATCACCGAGGCTGCCGACGTGGGCCACGGCACCTTCTATCTCCACTTCAAGACGAAGGGCGATGTGCTTCGCCCCGTCATCGAGCAGTTGGCGGAGCGCCTCCACGCCCACGTCGACAGGGCAACGGGCGGCGCTGTGGACCCGGCGGTGCGCATGGCCACGGGGGTTCGCATCGCGCTTAGAACCATCGTCGGCGATCCCCTCTGGAACTGGTACGTGTTTCGATCGGGGACACCGTTTCGCAGATTGGCAGAAGGGATGGACGGACCGCCCGCGAAGGACATGGATCGGGGCGTGGCCAGCGGGCGATTTTTCGCGGCCGATCTACCCGCGACCTGGGCCTTCATTGATGGTGCGATGACCGGAGTGCTCACGGCGTTGAGCCGGGGAACGCTAGGCGACGATGCGGTGGAGACCACGGCCGAACTGGTCCTGCGCAGTCTGGGTATCGGCGCTGAAGAGGCTTCACGCATCGCGCGCAGGCCACTGGCATTGCACTGACCGACCGAACCTCCACGCGCAGCCAAATTGATGAGGAGAAGAACCATGACCGCTGCCCCCCGGATCCAGTTCAGCCACATCGGCATCCACGTGCACGACATCGAGCCGATGGTGGCCTTCTACACTGAACTGCTAGGCCTCGAGGTCACCGACCGCGGCAATCTCCCGATTCCCGGCAACCCGCAGATCGTATTCCTGAGCTCCGACCCGAACGAGCATCACCAGATCGCGCTGGTCGAGGGGCGCAAGGACGGTGGCATCGAGGGAGGCATCATCAACCAGATCTCGTTCCATGTGGGGAGCCTGGCGGAGCTGCGCGCGATGAAGGCCGCGGCGGAAAAGGCAGGCGTCACGCGCTTCCTTCCGATCTCCCACGGGCGCGGCTGGTCGATCTACTTCCCGGATCCCGAGGGCAACGGCATCGAATGCTTCGTCGACACGCCCTGGCATGTTCGCCAGCCGGTGGTGGACGGCCTGGACCTGTCGCTGACCGACGAGGAGATCCTGGCGCAGACCGAGACGGCCTACAGGGAAGCTCCGGACTTCCGGCCCATGGAGAGCTGGAAACAGGCGCTGGCCCAGCGCCTGGCGGAGAGGTGGGAGTGAGCGACGGCCCACTCCACGAATGAGGGTGTCGTGAGTCCCGACCTCGAGGTCGTCCCCCAGAGCCGAGACACCGGGTTAGACTCGGTCGGACATCTGGTGGAAGGTCGAGACCATGACTGAGATGAACGGCGCTCAGGCGCTGATCCGGACCCTCGTCGATTGCGGTGTCGATACCTGCTTCGCCAACCCGGGCACGTCGGAGATGCACTTCGTCGCGGCGCTCGACGATGTGCCGGAGATGCGCGGTGTCCTGGCGCTCTTCGAGGGCGTAGCCACCGGCGCCGCCGATGGCTATGCGCGGATGGCCGAGCGGCCGGCGGCGACGTTGCTGCACCTCGGCCCGGGCCTGGGCAACGGCCTCGCGAACCTGCACAACGCCCGCAAGGCCAGGGTTCCGATCGTCAACATCGTTGGCGACCATGCCACCTATCACGCCCAATACGACGCACAACTCCAATCGGATATCGCGACCGTGGCACGCAACGTTTCGAGCTGGATCAAAACCGTCGCGCGTCCGGAGGACACCGGGGAAGCGGCAGCAGACGCTGTCACGAGGGCGGCAGGCCCGCCTGGCGAGGTCGCGACATTGATCTGTCCAGCAGATGCCTGCTGGCTCGGTGGAGGCGTGGTCGCAGCGCCGCGCACTGCGGCCACACGAGCCAAGGTGGATGACGAAGTCATCGAGGGGATCGCGAAGCAGCTCCGCAGTGGCGAGCAATCGACACTCTTCCTCGGTGGTTCCGCGTTCCGTGAACGCGCGCTCGCTGCTGCGGGACGGATCGCCGCGGCTACGGGCGCCGTGCTGCTGGGCGAAACCTTCTCGGCCCGTGTCGAACGGGGCGCCGGCATTCAGCCCATCCCCAAGCTCGCGTACTTCGCCGAGATGGCGGCCCAGCAGCTGAGCGGGTTTCGCCACCTGGTGTTGGTGGACGCGAAGAGCCCGGTGAGCTTCTTCGCCTATCCCGACAAGCCGAGCGATCTCGTTGCCAGCGGTTGCGAAGTCCACACCTTGGCAGCAGGCGGTGACGATGCCGTCGCAGCTCTCGAGGCCCTCGCCGAAGCCGTCGACGCCCCCGAGACATGTCCGACGCTGGCGCCCGCCGGGCGCCCCGACCGGCCGACTGGGGATCTGACCCCCGACACCATCGGACAGGCCCTCGGCGCGCTGCTTCCGGAAAACGCCATCGTATCCGACGAGTCCACTACGTCCGGGCTCAGCCTGGGCCACCATACCGCTGGCTGCCCGCCTCATGATTGGCTCTCGCTCACCGGTGGCGCGATTGGCCAGGGCCTGCCCGTGGGCACCGGCGCCGCGGTAGCGTGTCCGGATCGCAAGGTCCTATGCCTGCAGGCGGACGGCAGCGCGCTCTACACCATCCAGGCGCTCTGGACCCAGGCACGCGAAGGCCTCGATGTCACGACCGTGCTCTTCAACAACCGCTCGTATGCGATCCTGAACATTGAACTGGGCCGTGTCGGAGCCAAGGCGGGCGGCCCAAAGGCCAGGGAGATGCTCGACCTCTCGCGCCCCGACATGGACTTCGTCTCCATTGCGCAGGGCTTCGGTGTACAGGCGAGTCGGGCGACGACTGCGGAAGAGTTCACGACCCACCTCGAACGTGCTCTGGCCGAGCCGGGCCCGGCCCTCGTCGAGGCGATGATTTCGGGAATCGGCTAGGCGGCACCGACGCTCGGCCGCCAGGCTTGAACGAACACCAAGGAGGGCTCATGCCCATCGATGCGGACGAGTTCAGACGCTGTCTCGGTAGCTGGCCTAGCGGCGTGACCATCGTGACGAGCCGCTGCGGGGATCGCATCCACGGCATGACGGTGTCGGATTTCAGCGGCGCATCCCTCTCGCCTCCCCTCGTGACCCTTTGCTGCAATCGCGATTCCATCACGACAGGGCTGATCGCCGAAGGCAAATGCTTCGCCGTGAACATCCTGGCAACCGATCAGCAGGAGCTCTCGAACCGCTTCGCGTCGAAGAAGCTGGAGGATGTGCGCTTCGAAGGCCTCGAATGCGACACCGCCGAAACCGGCGCACCCCTGATTCCCGGGGCGGTGGTCAACATGGATTGCAGCCTGATCGCCACCCATGACGCCGGAGACCACGTCATCTACATCGGGCGGATCGAAGCCGCACACATCCACGAGCGCGCACCCCTCGTCTACTACGGCGGCGCGTATCGAACGCTGTCCGACGAGGCTACTGACTGACCGATCTCTGAGAGAGAAAGCGCAGCACGGACTCGGCCGGGAAGAGCGCAAGTACTTCCTCGAACTCGAAGAACCGGCAAAGATCATCCTGCTTTCGCGGATCCAGGCCACCTTCGACCCCAACCACATCCTGAACCCAGGTGTCGCGTTCAGCCCGAACGAGTTGAAGTCAGGAGCTCAGGGCCCAGGCAGCGCATAGGCCACCACGTAGTCACCGCGACGAGTACCCAACTTTCCGTGCCCGCCCGCGGAGATCACCACGAACTGGCGCCCGCCTTCACGTAGCCGGTAGGTCATCGGCGTCGCGTTTCCGCCCGCCGGTAGTTTGTCGCGGAAGAGTTCCTCTCCCGTCTCGATGTCGAACGCCCGGAAGCGGCCATCCATCGATGCGCCGATCAATACGACGCCGCCCGCCGTCACGATGGGCCCCCCGAGGCTGGGTAGACCCGGTTCGATCCACGCCGGCAACGGAACCTGGTCTGGCAACGTTCCAAAGGGACGCCTCCACACCTCTTCGCCCGTATCGAGCGACACGGCCACCAGCATTCCCCACGGCGGTTTCGTACACGGCAGGAAGAACGGCCCCATGATGGGCTCCCTCACCATGCCATACGGAGTTCCTTGCTGGGGCGCGAACTCCCGAAGCAGACCCGCATCCTCGCGTTCGCGCTCGAAATCGTCGCGCGGGATCAGGCGCAC
>JAFDCZ010000210.1 GCA_019312665.1 Deltaproteobacteria bacterium
TTGCCGCAGGGTTCGCTCGGGTACGTCCATGTAGACGCAGAGATCCGTCAGCGTGATGGCTTTGCGAACGTTCTCGCGGAGGTAGGCCTCGGCTCGCCGAACCAAGCTGCGGCGGGCAGGCCCAGCGATCGCTGGCAGCGTCGGCGCGATCATCCGAAGCAACGCGCGAGAAAGTTCTTCCTGCTGGCATCGGGTCGCCTCCTCGCCTGCAATCCCGTCGGATTGCCGAACGTCTGCATCGAGCAGCGTGGTCAAGCTCGCGCGGAGTCGCTGAGCCGTCGCCGGGTGCTCGAAGGGGAACGTCCAGCGCTTTCCGGTCTCGCAGAGGGGCCGGCCCCAGATGGCGAGCGTCTCGCGCTCGACCCACTCCTGCGGAATCGCCAACAGCAGGAGTTCACTGCCGCGTTCGGTATGGAACTCGTGTTCCACCCCAGGCCGGAGCAGACCAGCGGCCGTGGCTTCCAAAGGCTCGCCGCCAAGCCGCGCCGAGTCGGCCTGACACCCCGGAAGAGCGAAAACGTAGGCACCCGAGGGGCCTTCCCCCCGACTTAAACACGGCGTACGAAAGCGGATTCGTGCCAGCTGGGCACGGGATGTCTGGACGGCATCCACATCCGCCTCGAACGTACGACCGTGGGCGAGGTACTGCGTCACCCATCCAACATCGAGGACTTTCGCAGCCAGTTCGTCCGTTTCGCAGGCTCCGAACGACCATGTTCCCTCGGGGACTCGGGCGTCCGGAGCCGATGCACTCGCCATCCCAACGACGATACAGGCTTCGCCGAAATCGGATAGACGAGCGCCCCCGTATTCGCGACGATCTGATGCAGCCCAGGGCCTAGTAACGCGCCTCGCTCTCGCCAAGACCCGGTGGGCGGAGCCTTGCTCGGGTGCCCCTGCCGAGCGCCAACCCGACGACAGGCAGCACATGACGATCGGCAAGGCTCGTACCTCTTCGTCTCTCAAAGGGATCACATTGAAAAATCGACTCGTTGGAATGACTGCCAGTGCACTGCTCCTGCTCGCGGGCCTCGTTGGAGCCGCCTCGGCAGAGCAAGGGATCGACCGGACCTCGTTGCCGATCCAGGAGCCGGAGCGTCCGACCTTCACTGAACTCGACGTACGAAACGCCAAGGCGCCCCAACGCTTCGAAGTCAAAGCTCCCACGGACGCGCCCAATATCGTGATCGTTCTGATCGACGATGTCGGATTCGGCGCGACCAGCACCTTCGGCGGCCCGATCCAGACGCCGACTCTCGACCGGCTGGCGGCGGCCGGCCTTCGTTACAACAATTTCCATACGACGGCACTCTGCTCGCCGACGAGGAATGCGCTCAAGACCGGTCGGAACCACCACACGACCAACACGGGTTCGATCATGGAGACGGCGACGGCCTTCCCCGGAAATACGGGCCAGATTCCGAATAGCGTCGCGCCTCTGGCGGAGATGCTCCGGCTGAACGGCTACAGCACGGGCGCGTTCGGCAAGTGGCATGAAACGGCGGCCTGGGAGACGAGCGTTTCGGGCCCCTTCGATCGCTGGCCCACCCATCAGGGCTTCGACAAGTTCTACGGCTTCATCGGCGGCGAGACAGACCAATGGTATCCGTTGGTGTATGACGGGGTGACCCGGGTCAGCCCGCCGAAGATGGAGAACTATCATTTCACCACCGACATGACGAACCAGGCCATCGGCTGGGTCAAGGCTCAACAGTCGATGACACCGGACAAGCCCTTCTTCATGTACTACGCGACCGGCGCCGTCCACGCACCGCACCACGTTCCCAAAGCGTGGGCGGACAAGTACAAGGGCCAGTTCGACAAGGGCTGGGACGAGGTCCGCAAGGAGACGACTGAGCGGCAGAAGGAGATGGGGACGATCCCCGCCGGAACCGAGCTCGCGGAGAAGCCGGAGGACATCGTAGATTGGGATGGCCTGCCCGCAGACGAACGGCGTCTATTTGCCCGCCAGGCCGAAGTCTTCGCCGGTTTCATGGAGCAAACGGATCACGCAGTTGGCCGGCTCGTCGAGGCCCTCGAAAGCATCGACGAAATGGACAACACCTTGTTCATCTATATTGCGGGCGACAATGGCACGAGCGCCGAAGGCGGCTTCGTCGGCATGTACAACGAGATGACCTACTTCAACCAGGTCACAGAGAAGGTGGAAGACCTCATCCCGTTGATCGATGAGTGGGGTGGCCCGGAAACCTTCCCGCATATGGCCGCCGGTTGGGCGGTCGCGTTCGATGCGCCGTTCTCGTGGACGAAGCAGGTCGCCTCGGACTTCGGCGGCACCCGCAATGGAATGGTCATCCACTGGCCCGATCACATCAAGAAGGGCGGAGGACTGCGCAGCCAGTTCGGGCACGTGATCGACATCGCACCCACGATCCTGGAAGCCGCACACCTGCCGGAGCCCAAGAGCGTAAACGGGACGCCCCAGACGCCCATCGAGGGCGTCAGCTTGCTCGACACCTTCAACGATGCGAACGCCGCCGAACGACACACGACGCAGTACTTCGAGATGTTCGGCAACCGTGCGATCTATCACGAGGGCTGGCTCGCCCGCACCCTCCACCGGGCGCCGTGGCAAACCAGCAAGCAGGCTCCGTTGGAGTCGGATGTCTGGGATCTCTACAACGTCCGCGAGGACTTCAGCCTGGTGAACAACCTGGCTGGCGAAAAGCCCGAAAAGCTGGCAGCGCTTCAAGCCCTGTTCATGAAGGAGGCGGAGAAGTATCACGTCTTGCCGATCGACGATCGGACCGTCGAGCGAGTCAATCCCGCCATCGCGGGACGCCCCGATCTGTTGGGCGGCCGCACGTCGCTCACGCTCTACGACGGGATGAACGGCATGCTGGAGAACACGTTCATCAACGTGAAGAACCAGTCGTCGACGATCACCGCCGAGGTCGAGATCCCGAAGGGCGGTGCCAACGGCGTGATCCTGGCCCAGGGCGGACGCTTCGGGGGCTGGTCGCTCTACATGAAGGACGGCAAGCCCGCCTACACCTACAACTTCCTCGGGCTCGAGCGGTACACCCTGGCGGCCAAGAGCGCGGTTCCCGCGGGCCCCGCAACCATCATCCTCGATTTCGCCTACGACGGTGGCGGCCTCGGCAAGGGCGGCAAGGCGACACTGAAGGTAGACGGGAAGACCGTCGCGGAAGGCCGGATCGACAGGACACAGCCCCTGATCTTCTCTGCGGATGAGACCGCGGATGTCGGGCTGGACAATCAGACACCCGTCGCCGAGGGCATCGGCATCGGCCGGGATGAGACCCGCTTCACCGGCAAGATCGAGAAGGTCGTCGTCGAAGTGAGCGGGACCGAGTAGCATGGCTCCGTATCGATCCAACTCGTGAACGTGAACGGGAGCATCATCGGTCTCGTGAAGAGATTCCGGACACCGAAGCCGACTTGAAGAGGAGAGAACGACGATGAAGTGGAATCCTTTGAACTCGTGGATGGTGGCGGCGGTGGCGGTATGCACGCTGGCTTCGGCAGTGATGGTCGGAGCACCGGCCGACGAAAAGGAGAAGGTCGATCCGAAGGCGGTCGAACTCGTGCAGCGCATGGCTGGCTACCTGTCCAGCCTGGATAGCTTCCGTGTCGTCAGCGAGACCACGGTCGAAGTGGTGCTGGAGAACGGACAGAAGCTCCAGTTCGGAAGCGCAACGCGCACCGCACTCCGTCGCCCCGATCGGCTTCGTGCCGATCGTCTAGGCGAGCTCGCCGCGATTTCACTCTACTACAACGGCAGCCAGGTGACCCTCTACGGACCGCGTCAGAAGTACTATGCCAGCAAGGATGCACCTGCTTCACTCGATGAGCTGCTGCCTTTCCTCGAGGACAAGCTGGACCTCGCCGCCCCTGGAGCAGACCTCCTGTACTCCGATGGAGGTGCAGGGCTGCTCGACGGGGTGCAATCGGGGCTCTACGTAGGTCTCGCGGAGGTGTCGGGCGTTCGCTGTCACCATCTCGCGTTTCGCTCCGAAGGAGTGGACTGGCAGATCTGGATCGAGGATGGAGCGCGCCCGTTGCCGCGGAAGTACGTGATTACGACCCGCGATGTGGAAGGTTCGCCACAGTTCGAGGTGGAGCTCGGCGAGTGGGAGATCTCGGCGAACATCTCCGATGCCGAGTTCGCCTTCTCACCGCCAAAGGGCGCCACCAAGATCGAGTTCGACCAGGGCGCTGAAGCCCCCGAGCAGGAGGAGGGATCATGAACATCCAGATCACACGCAAGAGCCTCGTCGGAACGCTCGTGGGGTTGCTGAGCGCGACGCTCTGCACCGGAGCCTTCACGATCTCGCTATGGACCGTAGGCACGCCGGCGGAAGCCATCGTGGGAAGACCCATGACGCCCGTCAGTGTTGCCGGAACCGCCCGGCGCTCGGTACGCCGAACGGGTCGCCGGGTCGTGCGGCGTACCGCGGTGGTGGCGGGAGCCGCCGTGGTGACTACAGCGGCCGTCACGACTGTCGCCGTGGTGTCCGTTGGAACCAGGGTGGTTGCCTTGCCTGGAGGTTGCACCACCGTGGTCACCATGGGCGTATCGCTTCATCAATGCGGGCCGACCTACTACCAGCCCGTCTTCCAGAGTGGCAGCGTGGTGTACGTCGTGGTGCAGCCGCCGGGCTGATCGGCACCTGCCCCAAGCAAGCGCCGACATCCGAACTCGGGAGCCAGATCTTCCGAACGATCGTCCCCTGGCCTATCAGGACGACTTCTCGGGCTCGGGAAGCACTCCCGGGCAGAGCTGGGATCAGAAGCCACCGCGGCCGGAAGCCGGCATGAAGCAGATCATCGACTTGAAGGATTCGAAGCCGGAGACGACGTCGAGCTTCAGCGTCGGGCTCCCCCGCCAGCTGGCGATGAACTCATCCGTCGAGCCGAGCAGCTGCGCGCGATCGCAATTCCCCAGGCAATTGTCAGAGGTGACGGGAACGTTGAACGCGTAGGTCGTCTTGCCGGTATCCCCGCGGTTGCAATTTCGGTCCCCGGTGCAGTCCATGTCCCGCACCTTCAACACGATCTCCACCCGCTCACCTTCCTGGACGATCGCACGGGCCGTGAGTGCGTTCGGTACGCCGACGAAATCGCCGTTCCGAACTTTGAGGTGATGATCGCTGCGCGAGAGCCGATCGTCGGATCGGCCATGGGCCAGGATGGCGAGCCGATCGTGGGAGAATTTCTGTTCCGGCTGGCCTGCGACCTGCAGGCTGATCCACTTGATCTCCGAAACCGCGCCAGCGCTGCCGGCGAGCTTGAAGACGAGGTTGGAGAGGCGAAGCTGGACGGAGCGCGCCGCCACGGGCTGATCCGCCCCCGGAGCGCGCAGGATGTCTCCGAGCCAGGCGCGCGCGGAATCGTTGGATCTGACCGGGTCCGTGTATTGCTCCCCGGGCAGCGAAGATCGGAGCATGGTGGCCGTGACGCGGATCTCGCTGCGAGGCCGCGTGAGCCGCCCATCCCCGCACCCCGATCGATCACCCCGGAAGATCAGCTGCCGGGCCTCGCCTTGCCTCAGGTCGGGTACGCTCAATGTCGCGTTGTTGGGCCAGTGGCATATGTCGCCCTCGTTCACCTTCACCGCGACCCAGGCCACGCGGTTGAAATCCGTCCGCCCCGCGTTCGAGACCTCGACGATGATCTCGTTCCATCCGGTGCGCGGGAAGCGGGCTTCGATGAACTTCAAGGCCAGATCCGCGGAAGGCCGGCTGGCCACATCGTTGGGATCCAGTCGTTCCATTCCCGGCCGCACCACATCGGGCGCTACCCGGCTCGGCTTCGAGACGTCGGCGGGAATGGCTGGCTGCTTCCGAGGATCGGCCTAGCGGGCCTTCGGGACCTCCCTCTGCGGCTTCGCCGGGTCACGCACCGGAACCGGAGCGGCTGGATTGCGATCTCCAGTGAGGCCGCTGTTCTCGAGGAGCTCAGGCCTGACCTGCCCGCTGGCGGGCAGCGCGGCCCCCACGAAGATGATCAGCGCCAGCCCGAGCGCTCGGGCGAAACGGTTTCGAATGAGAGACTCATCTCGGCTCGACATCTTGCACCTCCGTCGCAACCCAGACGGAGGCGCGATCTGCGGGTTCGTGGCGGGCCTGAGTCGTTGCCCACACCAGCAGGGTTCACGCGATTCTCGGAAAATCGCCTCGGGACCGGAAAGGGTCGGGATGCCAGAGCTGGAGCGAGGGGCGCCAAGCTACTGGATGGCGACTTCCTTCAGCAGGTCCAGGTTGTCCAGGGCCCGCCCGGCTCCGTGAACGACGGCGGTGAAGGGATCCTCGCTGCGCAGGATCGGCAGCTTGGTCTCCTGGCGAAGGATCTGGTCGAGATCGTTCAGCAGCGAACCACCTCCCACGAGCATGATGCCGCGATCAATGATGTCCGCAGCGAGTTCAGGCGGCGTTTTCTCGAGGGTCAGGTGAACGGTCTCGACGATCTGGCCAATCGGCTCGAGCAGCGCCTCGCGGATCTCCTCGCTGGTCGTCACGACCACCTTCGGGATGCCGGCAACCAGGTCGCGGCCCTTGATCTCCTGGGTCTCGGTCTTCGCCGTCGGTGAGGCGGTGGCGATGTTGATCTTGCAGGCCTCGGCCGAGCGTTCGCCGATCAGCATGTTGTACTTGCGCTTCACGTAGTTGATGATCGCCTCGTCCATCGCATCGCCACCGCAGCGGATGGATCTGCTTGCGACGATGCCCGAGAGCGAGATCACCGCCACATCCGTGGTGCCGCCGCCGATATCGACGACCATGTTGCCGGTGGCCGCGGTCACGTCGAGGCCGGCACCGATCGCCGCCGCCATCGGCTCTTCGATCAGGTACACCTCGCGCGCGCCAGCGGAAAGAGCGGATTCGCGCACCGCCCGCTTCTCGACACTGGTGATGCAGGGCGGAACACAGATCGCGATCCTCGGTCGTACCAGCTTGCGTCGATTGTGCGCGCGCTGGATGAAATAGCGAAGCATGGCTTCGGTGATCTCGAAATCCGCGATCACGCCGTCCTTGATCGGCCGGATCGCGCGGATGCCGCCGGGCGTGCGCCCGAGCATCTCCTTGGCCTCGTGACCCACCGCGAGAACCCGGTCGCCGCGGCCTGACCGATCCAGCGCAACGGCAACGACGGACGGCTCGGAGCAGATCAGCCCCTTGCCCTTGGCGTAGACCAGGGTGTTGGCCGTACCGAGATCGATGGCCAGATCGCTGGAGAAGACGCCGGCAATGGCATCGAGCATGAAGATCGCCTCGCGCGGGTCCCGGCTCCGGGATGGACCGGGGG
>JAFDCZ010000362.1 GCA_019312665.1 Deltaproteobacteria bacterium
GTCGAAGCGGCGGAATACGATAGCGGCAGGCTTGGTGGCGCTGGCCCTGACGGCGTCGACTTGCAACCCGCTTCTCCCGAGTCTGGTGGCGAGCACTCCGGCCGAAGGCGGCACGGTGGTACGCACCGCTTGGCCGGTCCTCGACTTTTCGTCTTCCGTGGATCGGAAAGCGTTGGGTCGAATCCTGTTGACGTGCAACGGAGCCGTCATCACCACCACACGCAGCAAACTCGATTCCGACACCGTGGTCGTCCTTCCGAGCACCCCGATGCCGACAGCGGCGGCCTGCCAGCTCCGGCTCGGCACGACCGGCAGCACCACCTTCGTCAACTTCCAGACCGCCGCTGCAGGCCCGGCGTTCACCGCCGTTCACGATCGGCGGGATCCGGACCAGCCCCTGCCGTTTCCGTTGATTTCGGTGCTAGGCAACACCACGGAAACGACGAGCGACGGCTGGAGCCCGATCGGACATCTGGCGGTGCAGATCTCCGAAGCCGTGGACGCGGCGAGCGTGCCTACGGATCGGGATGCCTCGATGGATCCCTTGTCGACCGTGGCCCTTCTCGATCTCACGCCCGGTAGCTCGAGCTTTGGCGAACGTGTGCCCTTCCAGCTGATCCCGCGTTCCGACACCCTGCCGGGCGAGCCGGTTTCACACGCGCTCGTGATGTCGCCCGGCATCGCCCTGGAGCCGCTCGGTGTGTACGGATTGGTCGTCACCGATCGCGTGCTCGACACGGCTGGCGAACCTCTCGCGCGCTCCAGCTTCGGCACCGCGGTTTCTGGCATGTTCGTCTCCGGCGAAGACCCCGAGATCACACAAGCCCGCAACCTGGCAGAGGACGTTGTCAGCGTTGCAGAGACGCTGTCGCCTGTGCCGATCCTTCGCGATGACGTGGTCATGGCCGTTCGCCTGACGATTCGGAGTACGGACCACTTCGTCGACGACCCGCTCGCCATGCGGCAAGACGTCCTCGCCACTCCCCCGAACTTGGTCATCACCAGCGTCACCGCGAGCGCCCACCCGGATGTTGCGGCGATCGTCGAAGGCACCTTCGATTCGCCGCTGTGGCTCAACGCTCTCTACCTCCAGCACGATTCCCAGGGCGCTCTTCTGACGAGTGGAACCAAGACCGTTCCCTTCATCCTCTCGCTCCCCACCAGTGCAGCTTCGGGCGTTCCGGCACCGATCATCATGTATCAGCACGGGAATCCGGGCAGTGCCCAGGCAGAGGTCCCCTTCTCGGGGCAGCGCTACGGCGGCGATGGCTTCGCGGTTGCCGGGTTCACGGATGCGATCAACCGGACTCTTCCGGACATCAATTTCCAGCAGCAGGTGATTTTCGGAAACGTCATCCTCAACGGAGCCGCGCCGGACTTCTACTTGACGACCTACGGGGAGCAGATGGCATTCGTCAGCGCCCTCAAGAGCATGGGGACCCTGGACGTGCTGCCCGTCGGCGCACCCGACGGAATGCCGGATCTCGACCCCACGAGCCTGGCCTACGAAGGCATCAGCTACGGCTCCGTCCACGCCCAGGCCTTCCTGGCCTACGAGCCGGAAATCGCCGCAGCGGGCCTGGTCGTCGGCGCCGGGCGGCTCGCCGAGCTGCTCGAGTACCAGGACCGCACGCTTCCGACCGGAGGAGAGCCGTTCTTGACCGTCCTGTTGCCAGGTATCCTCACGGGCGTCCGGGCGCCGGATCTGTGGATGACGTTGCATCTCTTTGCGGTCTCCTATGACCCGCAGGACCCGCACAACCACGCCCGCTTCATCTACCGCCAGCCGGTGCTCGTGGACGGCACGACCCAGAAGGCCTCGATCCTGGTCGTCGAGGGCATCGATGACAGCTTCACCCCCAACAACTCCACTCGCTCGCTGGCCCGACAGCTCGGCGGCATCCCTCAATTGCTGCCGAACGCGCTGCGGGTCTCGGACCTCCCCGAGCAGGCCGGCCCGATCCAGGCGAACATCGATGCCACGACGACCGCAGCGATGGCTCAATATGTTCCCAATGGCGCTGCAATTCCGCCGTCGCCGGGCTGCATCGGACAATTCGAGGGACACTTCTGTGGCCAAGGCGCGCCGGAAGCCGTGGCACAACGCTCGAGCTTCTACCAGAGCGCCCAAATTGGCGTGCCGATCATCGACGAATAGGGATAGGGCGGAGGGCCGAGAGACCTGCACCCGTTCTCCCCGCTTCGCAGTACCGCAAGCGGATCGGTCGACGCGGCAAGCGCTTCAGGCGCCACTTCCGCTTCCCTGTGGTAGCCAGCTACTGAGGCCCGCCGCGCGCGCGGGGCGGGAGGTCTCGCCGGCCCGCGCCTTCTCGCTTCGACTGTCACGAGATCGAAGCTTCCTCCCCACACCCGTGACTCAGGTTCACGGTTTAATGCGGATCTTCCCTTGAGGGCTGTCCTCCGTGCGGTGAACATCCGGCTTCGCCAAAAGGAGGCGCCCGATGAGCACAACACCCGTCCTCGAAACGCCGCGTCTGTGCCAGCGGGAATGGCGAGAGGGCGATCTCGAAAGTT